>NZ_JBFAJC010000050.1:0-72095 GCF_040655075.1 Actinoallomurus sp. NPDC050550
GACTTCGATGTCCAGGACACATGAGTGCTCACTTGCCGGCGGCTACCAACCAACCCAGGAGTCTGCCGGATGGCAGGCTCCCAGAACTGATTAGGTACACGGAACGATGAACGGATCGCCGGATCCTCTCACCCCCGAGCGGTCACGTGACACGGATTTGGTGACGCTCGGGCTGACCGACGCGCAGGCGGCGCAGGTCCGCCGCACCGCCGGTCCCAACGCCGTCCGCAGCCATCGGACCAGTCCCTTCGCGGTCCTGCTGCGTCAGCTGCGCAGCCCGCTGCTGATCCTCCTCATCGTCGCCGCGGGTGTGTCCTTCGTCGTCGGGGAGCGGACCGACTCGATCGTCATCGCTGTCATCGTGACGATGAGCATCGGCCTGGGCTTTTTCAACGAGTACCGCGCCGAGCGGGCCGTGAACGCGCTGCACGAACGGCTTCGCCACCGGGCTCTCGTTCATCGCGACGGCCGCCTGGTCTCTCGGGACGTCGCCGAACTGGTCCCCGACGACCTGGTCGAACTGCGGCCGGGCACGGTCGTGCCCGCCGACCTCCGGCTCACCGCGGCCCGTACGCTCGAGTGCGACGAGTCGGTGCTGAGCGGCGAGTCCCTTCCGGTGGCGAAGGGAGCCGGAGACACGGCGCTCATGGGCACGGTGGTCGCGTCGGGCACCGCCACCGGGCAGGTCACCGCCACGGGGGCGCGTACGGCGTTCGGGCGGATCGCGGCCGGTCTGGGGGAACGGCAGCAGCAGACCGCGTTCCAGGCCGGACTGGGCCGGTTCTCGATGCTGCTCGTACGCGTCGCCGCCGTCCTCACCGCAGGTATCTTCGTGGTGAACCTCCTTCTGCGCCGGCCCTTCCTCGACGCGCTGCTGTTCTCACTCGCGATCGCGGTCGGGATCACCCCTCAACTGCTGCCCGCCGTGGTCACCACCAGCCTCGCGACCGGAGCGCGGCGGCTGACCCGCCTGAAGGTGCTCGTCAAGCGGCTGGTCGCCATCGAGGACCTGGGCGACGTCGAGGTGCTGTTCACCGACAAGACCGGCACGCTGACCCAGGCGGACATCACGCTGCGCGAGACCGTACCGGTGGCCGGTGATCCGGGCGACACCACGCTGCTGTACGGCCTCCTGTGCACGGGGATTGGCCGGGCGGAGAGCTCCGACCCGCTGGACGCGGCGTTGTGGCGGGCGCCGGCCGCGCGAGCGCTGTCGGCCGACCGCTACCGGCGCCTCGACGACCTGCCGTTCGACCACGAACGCCGGATGGCGTCCGTCCTGGTCCAGGGCCCGGACGGCGCACGGACGGTCATCACCAAGGGAGCGCCCGAAGCCGTCTTCGCACGCTGCGGCAACGTTCCCGGCAGAGCGCGTGCCATCGCCGAGAGGCGCTTCGCGGAGGGCAGCCGCGTCATCGCGGTGGCCACCCGACCCGCGGGTGACGCTACCGGGAGCCTGACGCGAGCGGATGAGAAGGATCTGCGGCTCAGTGGGTTTCTCGTCTTCGTCGACCCGCCTAAACCGGGTGCGGCCGACGCGCTGGCGCGGCTCGCGGCGGTGGGCGTGACGGTGAAGATCGTAACTGGCGACAACCCGCTGGTGGCACGGAAGGTCTGCGCCGACCTCGGACTCGGGACCGGAGAGGTGCTCACCGGCGAGGACATCGAGGACCTCGATGAGGACCAGCTGCGCCGGGCGATCTCCCGTACGACCGTGTTCGCGCGCATCGGACCCGTACAGAAGGCGCGGATCGTCCAGGCTCAGCGGGAGCATGGCCTGGACGTCGCGTTCCTGGGCGACGGCGTCAACGACGCCCTTGCGCTGCACGCCGCCGACGTCGGCATCTCCGTCGATTCGGCCACCGACGTGGCCAAGGACGCGGCCGACGTCGTCCTGTTGGAGAAGGATCTCGGGGTCTTGGCGGACGGCATCGTCGAGGGCCGCCGGATCTTCGCCAACACGATGAAGTACGTGCTGATGAGCACGGCGAGCAACGTCGGCAACATGTTCTCCGCCGCCGCGGCGTCGGCGCTGCTGCCGTTCCTGCCGATGCTCCCCGGCCAGATCCTGCTGAACAATCTGCTCTACGACACGAGTCAGCTCGCCATTCCCACCGACGCGGTCGATGAGGAGCAGCTCGCCCGCCCCGCCCGCTTCGACCTGAGGCTGATCCGCCGCTTCATGCTCGTGTTCGGCCCGCTCAGCTCGGTGTTCGACCTCACGATGTTCTGGCTGCTGCGCGGCGTCTTCCACGCCGGACCGCCGCTGTTCCGCGCCTCATGGTTCGTGGAGTCCCTGGCGACCCAGACGCTCGTCATCTTCCTCGTACGGACCCGCCGGACACCCTTCTGGCGCAGCAGGCCCGGCGCCGTCGTGGCCTTGGCCGCCCTGGCCGTCGTCGCCGTCGGCGCGGCACTGCCGTTCACCTCGGTCGCGGCCGATCTGGGATTCTCCCGGGTTACCGGCGCGATCCTCGCCGTCACCGCCGGGATCGTCGTGGCGTATCTCGCGCTGGTCGAGCTCATCAAGACGCGGTTCTACCGAGCCCAGCCGGTACCCGGCCCCGGTCGCGGAACGGATCGACACCGGCGCCTCCACCGCCGGGCCGCCCCCTTCAGCATCCCCGCCCCGATCCACCGGTCTGGTGGCCGGCCGCCGCGAACACGGCGCCCGGCCCCGCCGGCCGAGGCCGGCATCGGCCAATAGTGCTGAGCGCCGTCGGCGCGCCGCCATAGGTCCCCGAGGGAGCCTGCGGCCGATCGCGCCGACGTCTCAGGCCGTCACCCACATCAATCAGTGCTGTCTCAGCTCAGCGAGAGCTGACCAACCGGGACGTTCCCCGATCTGAGACTCCGAACCTGGGTCAGGGTCCCGCCTCTGGCAGTGGGACGGTCCATTCCAGGACGGTGCCGGTCGGCCGGTGCGGGCTGAGAGTGAGGGTGCCGCCGAGCTGTTCAGCGCGGTGGCGCACGTTGGCCACGCCGCTTCGGCGGGTGACGGCCGGGTCGATGCCACGGCCATTGTCGATCACGCGAAGTTCCAACAGCGTGTCGGTGACCTCGGCGGCGATCTCCACGGCGGTCGCGCCGGCGTGACGCGCCACGTTGGACAGCGCTTCGCGCAACACGGCCACCAGGTGCTCAGCGTGCTCGGGCGGCACGCGGGTGTCGAGCAGGCCGGTCATGCGCAGGGCGGGGGTGAAGCCGAGGATCTGGCCGGCGCGCTCGACCTCGACGATCAACTGTGCCTGCAGACCGGCCTCACCGGAGCCGTCGTCATGCTGGTGAAGGGCGTAAATGGAGGAGCAGTGGATCAGGGATGTCACGATCACGACCGGCCTGGTCGACACCTACTCCACGCCGACCCTGCTGCGCTTGCTCACCGGTCGCCAGATCGACACGGGACAGTTCGTGACCCATCGCTTCTCCTTGAGCGAGTTCGACCGGGCGTACGAGGTGTTCTCGGCCGCCGGTGAGACGGGAGCGCTGAAGGTCGTCCTGACCCGCTGAGCGGGTCGGCCGCCGGTCGGCCGGCACACCGAAATGGAGCACCGTCGAAGACGCAGGAACATCACCCCGATCGGTTCGGGGCGTCGGCGCGGGATCGCTGCCGATCGGACGAGAGGGATGAGATCACATGTTCTACGGCGACCACATGAGCGGATGGGGGTACGGCTTCATTTCCATCGGCATGGCGCTGTTCTGGGCGGCGCTGATCGTCGGTGTCCTCCTGCTCGTGCAATACCTCGGCCTGGCCGGGCACCCGGGCGCGGCGCCGCCCCGGCCCACGCCTGAGCGGCTCCTGGCCGAACGCTTCGCCCGCGGCGAGGTCGACACGGACGAATACATCGGGCGTCTCGATGCCCTGCTTTCCGGCGGCCGACCACCCCGACCCGACGAGCCGCGCACCCATGTTCCTCGGCGACCGGCGACCCCTGGTCGAACGCCTCATCCTCGCCGAGACACCCGAGGAGCACCGATCCTCCCTCGACGCGCTGATGCCGCTGCAACGGCAGGACTTCACCGAGATCCTGTACGCCATGGACGGGCTGCCGGTGACGATCCGGCTGCTCGACCCTCCCCTGCACGAGTTCCTGCCGGACCTGACCGACCTGTCGGTCCGGGTCGC
The DNA here is from genome assembly GCF_040655075.1 of Actinoallomurus sp. NPDC050550. Taxonomy (NCBI): domain Bacteria; kingdom Bacillati; phylum Actinomycetota; class Actinomycetes; order Streptosporangiales; family Thermomonosporaceae; genus Actinoallomurus; species Actinoallomurus sp. NPDC050550. The sequence goes on from NZ_JBFAJC010000050.1 coordinate 4,130, forward strand.
CCTCGCCGATGAGCGCGGTGAACCCGATGAGGGCCAGGCCCGGCTCCTGGGGGCCGTCCGCCGTCTGCACGAGGAGAACCCGATGCTGGGGCTGCGCGGCGTACGGCTCGGGCTGGCGGTCCCTGGACTGTTCGCAATGCAGGTACGGGCCATCGCCGAGGCGGTCGCGGCCCGCCGGTCCAGCGGCGGTGACCCACGCGCGCAGATCATGATCCCGCTCGTCGCCGACACGGCCGAGCTACGGATCATCGTGAAGCAGTCGAGGCAGGTGCTGGCGGACGTCGCCGGGGAGACCGGCGTCGACGTGGCATGCCCGATCGGCACGATGATCGAGCTGCCGCGGGCGGCGCTCACCGCAGGCCGGATCGCCGAGGAGGCGGACTTCTTCTCCTTCGGCACCAACGACCTCACCCAGACAACGTGGGGCCTGTCCCGTGACGACGTCGAAGGCGCGTTCTTCGCCTCCTACCTCGACAAGGGCATCTTCCGGACCTCGCCCTTCGAGTCGGTGGACCCGGACGGTGTCGGACGACTCGTCGAGCTGGCCGTACGGGAAGGACGGGACACCCGGCCCCACCTGGAGCTGGGCGTCTGCGGTGAGCACGGCGGCGATCCGGACTCGGTGCACTTCTTCCATCAGGTCGGACTGGACTACGTCTCCTGCTCGCCGTTCCGCGTTCCGGTGGCCAGGCTGGAGGCTGGGCGCGCCGCAGTCACGCGGAACGGCCGAGACTCCTCCTCGGACGCCCGCTGATCCCACGGCCATAGCTCGCTCTGCCGACCGATCTGGTCGGCAGAGCGGCGACCGCTGTCCCACGGGTGAGCGCGAAGATCGCGGTCACTGCAGGGAGCAGGAAATTGCCGAAGACGCCGACGCCGCGAAGTGAGGCCCAGCCTGCGGGGTCGCGTTCGGCCGACACCGCGATACGGCGGCCGTCGACGATGATGGCGGTGTCGTCGTGGCCGACCTCGCGGTCGAGTCGTACTTGAGCAGATGGGCCAGTGTGGCGGGGTCGGCGACGTCGTTGACGGCCACCAGCTCGTGCCCGCGTCGCAGGGCCAGCCGCAGGTAGTTGCGCCCGATCCGGCCGAAGCCGTTGATGCCGATCCGGATGCTCATCCGATCCTCTATTCTCTCCGTCCGCCCCGGCATCGAGCGCGGCAGTCGAGCCGCCGAGGGGCGAACGGCCCTCGACTCGAGGGCACAACGGCCTCTTTCAGATCAGCGCTGCGGTGGGAGAGGACCTTGGTCTGTGGCGCGCCGGGCGGCCGGCCGTGTGTGCTGGAGCGGTCGGTACGGAACCGGGCGCGCGCCCGCGAAGCGGGCCCGTCCGGGCGATGGTGAGGAGTGACTGATGCGGGTGGTCTCGGAGTCGCGGCTGGCGGCGGTGCTGGCGGGCCTGCCGCACCGGCCGCGTGTGGTGGCCGGTGGCAACTTCGCCACCCCCTGGCGGGCGCTGGCCGTGCTGGATGAGGCGGTCGCGGAGCACCGGCTTTTCGTGCTCAACGGCCAGGTGGGCCTGCCAGATCGGGAGGGGGTCGTGCTGGAGACCCCGTTCGTCGGCCCGGGGCAGCGCGGGCGCGCCGGCCTGCGGTACTTCCCGTGCAGGCTCTCGCTCGTGCCGCACCTGCTGAACGAGGTGTTGGTGCCCGACGTCGTGATCGTGCAGACGTCCCCGCCGGTGGACGGGACGGTGTCCCTGGGCATCGAGGTGAACGTGCTGCCGGCGGCGATCGAGGCCGCCCGGGCTCGTGGCGGGCTGGTCGTCGCACAGATCAACCCGCAGATGCCGTACACGTTCGGGGACGCGGTCGTGCCGGTCGGTGATGTCGACTTCGCGATCGAGGCAACGTGCGAACTGTCGGGGCCGGAGCGTCGCGCACCGAGCGCGGTGTCGTGCGCCATCGGAGAACGGGTCGCGGCGCTGGTGCCGGAGGAGGCGACGCTGCAGCTGGGCATCGGGGCGGTGCCGGACGCGGTGCTGGAGTCGTTGCGGTCCCGGCGTGGACTGGGCGTCTGGTCGGAGATGTTCAGCGACGGGGTGCTCGCCTTGGAGAAGGCCGGAGCGCTGTCGCCGGCGAACCCGATCACGGCGTCGTTCGCGTTCGGGTCGCGGGAGCTGTACGACTGGCTGGACCGTAACGAGCGGGTGAGGATGCTACGCACGGAGAAGACCAACGACCCGGGCCTGATCGCCCGGCAGCCGCGGCTGGTGTCGGTCAACTCGGCGTTGCAGGTCGATCTGTTCGCCCAGGCCAACGCCGCGCGTGTGCACGGGGTGATCTATTCGGGGTTCGGCGGGCAGACCGACTTCGTGGTCGGCGCGCTGCACTCTCCCGGCGGTCACGCGATCATCGCGCTGCCGTCCTGGCATCCCAAGGCGAATGTCTCCACCGTGATCCCGCGGTTGTCCGGCCCGGTCACCTCCTTACAGCACAGCTTCATCGTCAGCGAGCAGGGCACCGCCGCGATCTGGGGTCACGACGCGGTATCCCAGGCACAGCAGATCGTGGACCGGGTCGCACACCCCGACGCCCGCGACGACCTGCGCGCGGGAGGCCGAGACCTCGGCTTCCCACTGCGCTGACACCCGTGAGGCTTCTGCGAGCGGACGGTTCCTCAGGCGACACAGACGGCGTACGGTCGGGAGGTCCTTCATGGTTGGTCCAGCTACCGTCTGGTCCAAGCTTTCGGTCGCTCGTCAGGTGCGGCGCTGTGACGCCGCCTCACTGTTCGTTGCGCGGTTCACGCCTGAGCGTGTGCCTCGTCGACCGTTCGGGTGTGCGCAGACAGGTCGAGTCGGCCCCCGGCGACGTGGCGGCATTCGATGCGGATGAACCGTGTGTTCGGCAAAGGCAAGGCATTTCGCCTGGTCAAAAACCGCGGACTCGTCCAGGTGGGGGTTCATGACACAACGATGCGGTTTGTTCGCTGTCATCCGTATGGGCGAAGGTCCCGCCTCCGGCCGACATAGGGCCAGCGTGGCCATGTGCAGAAACGACAGCCCTGGTCGGTGCCGTCGGACGTCGGCTACGTTCCGTTCGAAGCAGGTCGCCGAGTCGAGCCTCACCGGACCGCCATACCACGCCCAGCGGCTGTACGGTCGTGGGCATGACCATCCCCATCAAGGTCTTCCTCCTCGATGACCACGAGGTCGTGCGGCGGGGTGTCGCCGCCCTGCTGGATTCCGAGGACGACATCACCGTCGTGGGTGAGGCCGACACCGCCGAGCGTGCGCTGGCGCGGGTGCCAGCCCTGCAACCGGACGTCGCGGTGCTGGACGTGCGGCTGCCCGACGGTGACGGCGTGTCGGTGTGCCGGGAGCTCCGCTCGCGAATGCCGGAGCTGGCGTGCCTGATGCTCACCTCGTTCTCCGATGAGGAGGCGTTGTTCGAAGCGGTGATGGCCGGCGCCTCGGGGTATGTGCTCAAGCAGATCCACGGCTCGGATCTGGTGGGCGCGGTCCGTTCGGTGGCGGCGGGCCAGTCGCTGCTCGACCCGCGCAGCACCGCGAAGATGCTGGAACGCCTGCGCCGCCCTGCCCGCCAGGATCCGCTCGCGGACCTCACCGAGCAGGAGCGCAAGATCCTCGACCTCATCGGCGACGGCCTGACCAACCGCCAGATCGGCGAACGCCTGTTCCTGGCGGAGAAGACCGTCAAGAACTACGTCTCCGGCATCTTCACCAAGCTCGGCATGCACCGCCGTACGCAGGCGGCGGCCTTCATCACTCGCCTCCGCGCGGATCGGCCTTCCGGCCTGCCGCAAGAGTAGGACCATCGTCCGCCGACACCGGGCGGTGGCCGTTCCGCTGCGAACCGCCACGCCCGGGCGCCGGCGTTCGGCTCGTCCGGGGCGTCGTTGATCGCGGGACGAAGGTCCCGCGAGGGTACGGCTTTGGCCTCTGCGGTGCCATGGGGGTTCGCGGTTGAGTGAGATCAGCCGGAAGGGATCCGGCCTCAGAAGAGGTGAAGACGATGGCCGTCACCGACCGCCGCCCCGCGACCCCCGCCCGCACGCCCGCCGGTTCCGTGCCGAGCCGGTGACCGAGCGGCCCGCCGCCCGCTACGTGTGTGATGAACGCGCCCGCCAGCACGTGCGGGTAGGTGACCAGCGTCGTGGAGTTGGTGAGCAGCTTCCCGATGCTGGTCAGCTCGGCCCGGTGGGTGACCGGGTTGATCCGGTAGCCGACCGGGTGCTGCATCCAGGAGTTCGCGGCCAGGATGAAGTACGCCGACAGGTTCGTTCCGATCGTGGCCAACCAGATCGTGGCCAGGTGCAGACGCGGCGGCAGTTTGTCCCAGCCGAAGATCCACAGGCCCAGGAAGGTCGACTCCAGGAAGAAGGCGAGCAGTCCCTCCATGGCCAGCGGCGCGCCGAACACATCGCCGACGAACCGCGAGTAGTCCGACCAGTTCATCCCGAACTGGAATTCCTGCACGATGCCGGTGACGACGCCCATCGCGAAGTTGATCAGGAACAGGGCGCCGAAGAACTTGGTCATCCGCAGATACAGCGGATCCTTCTTGACATGCCAGATCGTCTGCATCACCGCGACCAGGGCCGACAGGCCGATGGTCAGCGGCACGAAGATGAAGTGGTAGACGGTCGTGATCCCGAACTGCCAGTCGTGATCCCGAACTGCCATCGGGCCACATCGAGCGCGTTCACATGGTCTCCGGCATGGGATCTATCTGCGGTCAGGGCTCTTGTCGGGTGATGTCGGCGATGGGGCGCCGTACGCCGCCGCGGCGGCCCTCGGCGCGGCCGAGCCGCATCAGAATCTGGGGAAAGGCGCCACCGCAGAACCGGGAGCGGATCAGAGCCCTCAGCTCACCGATCTCCAGTGCCTGGGTGTGGAAGGCGGCGGAGACGTCGTCCTCAGCGGCGCACAGCAGGATCCGCTGCAGGGCCATGCCGGCCGTGAGCCGGTCGGCCGGGGTGTCGCGGGAGGTCATCAGCATCAGGACCGTGCCGGTCACCGAGCCGGTCAGGTCGTCGGGCTCGTCGCCGGCGTGGGCCCAGCCCATCCCGCGCGCGAAGTCGCGTGCGGCGAAGTACGGGTCGGTGTGCACAGGCTCGCGCGGATAAGCGCCGGGATCCACACCGTCCTGCCGGTGCCTGCCGGGAGCGGGCGCCCAGCGAGCGACCTCGGCGACGTACGCCGGGTCGAGTCGCTGGATCTGCTCGCCGGCCTCCGACAGCGCCGCCAAGGCCAGCTTGGCGCGTGGATCGGCGACGAGACGGAGTGTGGCGCCCTCGTGCCGTGCCTGCGCGTACAGCCTCGACGACAGGGCGGTTGGGAGCGGGTCCGGGGCGAACCCGCCGCGGTGGCTGCGGCGGGTCGTGATCTGCTCGAACATCCGCTCCTCGACGGTGGTCGGCGGACGTTGCCCGCTCAGGTCCACATCGGCGAGCAGGCCCGGTCGCTGCGGATCGGGCAGCAGCCGAACCGCGGGCACGTGGCCGAGATGGCGGGCGGCCAGCCGGAGGTTGAACAGCGCGGCACCGCAACTGATGAGCATCTCGCGGCCATCCGGATCGGCCGTCTCCAGCCGCCGGTCGAGGTCGGCGTGCACGCTCAGCCGCGATCCGCGTACGCCGAACCACCACGGCTGGGTGTTGTGCACCGACGGCGCCCACGAGGCGGCCTCGATGAGCACGGTGGCGATGTCGTCCTGTGTCCTCATCATCATCTCCCTGCCTTCGGGTCCTTGGGCCGGCGACGGCGCGGGCACTGCGGCCGCGTCCGGTGTTTCGGTTACTTCAGGATCGGGAGGCGGCGGACCAGGCGGGTCTCGGCCCACCGGCGGCCAAGGCCGAGGGTGTCGCCGGCGCCGGCCAGTGCGAGGCCGATGATGAGCAGCGCGTAGATGAGGTGGTCGTCCATGAAGACGTTGTTGGCCGGGGGAAGGACGACGCTCCACATCATCACGAGCATGACCGCGCCCGCTGCGGCGGCGACACGCATGCCGATGCCCAGCAGCAGCGCCGCGCCGATGCCGGCGAGGCCGAGCATGAACAGCCAGTCGGCCCACGCCGCTCCGGCGATGTGGTGGTAGAAGCCCTTGAAGGGTCCGGCCGCGGAGAACTTCAAGAAGCCCGTCGTCGGGTGGCCCCCGTGAATCCAGGCCTGCTTGGCGGTGGTCTCGTGGCCGAGCCCGAACAGCTTGTCCACGAACGCCCACATGAAGACGAATCCCAGCGAGAGCCGGGCGAGGGCCCAGACGTACCGGGCGGCCGAGGAGATGGGGAGTGGCACGTCCTGGGCCGGGCGGACGCGGCGGCGGAGGTGGAGCCTGCGGTCGGCGATTGCCATGGGTCTCACTCCTTCGGCGTGCCGGAGCGTTTCCGGCTGCCTTCACCTAACGCCACGCGCCAGGGCCGGCCGCAGAGGCGAAGGCACGCGTGCGAGCGGGACTTTCGTCCCCCGCGTGAGAACAGGCGAGTACCGGCAGGCCAAGGTGAGGCGGGTGACGACGTTCAGCCCCCGGGTCGGCTTCGTCACGGCTCGTCGGCCGTCGATCGGTCGTCAGGTCTCGGCCTGAGCGACAGGCCCGTCCACCGGATCGGCGTGCGCCGCCAGGTCGAACCGCCCTCCGGCGACGTACTGGCACGAGATGCGGACGAACTGCGCGTTCGGTGCCTGCACCCATGGCCGGAGCGGCAGCCGGTTCGCGTACGCGACGTCGACGGTGGCGCCCAGCAACTGTGTCCGCCCGGTGACGGTCACCCACCAGCCGTTCCCGGTCTCGGAGTCAACGTGGTCGACTTCGAAGGCCGCCACGGTCCCGCGCAGGGCCGCGGCCAGCGTGGAACCGGATCCGGTGTGGATGATGACCGCGTCGCCATCGACGACGAAGTTCACCGGTGTGACCGCCGGCAGCGCCTGGTCGGTATAGACCACCCGGCCGATCGGCACGGTTCTCATCAAGGTGAGGCACTGCGCACGGCCAAAGACCGGGAGCTCGCCCGCATCGGCGTCCATGGCTCAACGATGCCGTTCGTTTCGTGCGGTCCGTACGGACGAAGGTCCCGTCTCGACCGCTAAATTGCGCGAAGCGCCGGACGCCACCGGTGCCCGCGCGTCCGCCGGACCGCGCGCACGGCGTCGGTCACCGTTCCTTTCGGTTCAGCGGTACGCGCCAGTCCAGGATGGTGCCGCCGCCCTCGCGGGCACCGACGTGGAAGATGCCGCCCAGGCGTTCGGCTCGATCGGCCATGTTGGCCAGACCGCTGCGTCGATCCGGCTCCCCGGGGATGCCGACGCCGTTGTCGGTGACGTGCAGCCGCAGGTCGGACCCGGCGACGACGCTGACCTCGACGCGGCTCGCGTGAGCGTGGCGGGCGACGTTGGTCAAGGCCTCTTGGACAACGGCGAGCAGGTTTTCGCCGGTCGCGTCATCGACGGTCAGATCGATCGGTCCGTCCAAGCGTACGGCGGGGGCGAACCCCAGGCTTTCGGTCACGCCGTCGATGACCTCATGCAGCCGTGAGCGCAACCTCGGTGGTTCGCCAGGGGGCGCCTGCAACGCGAAGATCGTCGAGCGGATCTGCCGGATGGTGTCGTCCAGGTCGTCGACCGCGCGCTGGACCCGCGCCGCCACGTCGGGTTTCTGTGTGATCTTGATGGCGCTCATCAGCGTCATGGCGGTCGCGAACAGTCGTTGGATGACGGTGTCGTGCAGGTCCTTGGCGATGCGGTCGCGGTCTTCCAGCACGACGAGCCGTTCGGCGTCGCGGCGTCGCTCGGCCAGTTCGAGTGCGATCGCGGCTTGGGCGGCGAAGGCCTCCAGCAGCCGCCGCATCGACTCACCGAGCAGGACATGATCGGCGATGTTCGCGACCGACAGCACGCCGTGGGCGGCCGCTCCGGCTCCCAGCGGCACCGAGAGCGCCGTCCCCAGCCGTACGCCGGGCTCCGACGGCGCGGCTTCGTCGACCTGTGCCACCGTCTGTGACGATCCGCTGGTGAAGACCTTGTCGGCGATGGACTGATCGAACGGCACCCGATCCAGCAACCTGACATCCCGGGCATCGGACGCCCGCACCACCAGGTCGCCCCCCGAGCCGTCGGCCAGGGACACGGTCGCCAGGTCGGCGTCGCAGATCTCTCGGGCACGCTGCACTACCAGGTCCAGGACATCGGCGGGATCGGTGCCGGACAACAGGGCCGTCGAGACCTCCGCGGATGCCTGCAGCCAGCGTTCGCGGCCGCGAGCCTCCTGGTAGAGACGGGCATTCTCGATCGCCACGGCCGCGGCGGTCGCCAGCGCCAGCACGACCTTCTCATCCTCATCGTCGAACTCCACACCACCGGCTTTTTCGGTCAGATACAGATTCCCGAAGATCTCCTCCCGCACCCGAATCGGAACGCCGAGGAACCGCCGCATCGGTGGATGGTTCGCCGGAAACCCGTACGACTCGGGGTGCATGGAAAGGTCGGCGAGCCGGATCGGCCGCGGATCCTTGATCAACAACCCGAGGATGCCCAGCCCATGAGGCCAATGCTCGAGGGCGTCGATCTCCTCCTGGCTCACGCCGGTGGTGATGAACTGGTCCAGCCGCTCACCCTCTCCGACCACGCCCAGCGCCCCGTACCGGGCGTCCACCAACGTGATCGCGGCCTCGACGATGCGTCGCAGCATGGCGTCCAGCTCCAGATCGCTGCCGATCGACACGATCGCCTCGAGCAACGTGTGCACGCGATCGCGGGTCGCCAGGATGTCGTTGATCCGGCCCTGCAGTTCGGTGAGCAGGTCATCGAGCCGCAGCTGGGGTATGACCGGAGGCGTACGCTCATCACTCGGCAGGCCTTCGAAGGACACCGATCCAGATCCTTTCGGATGCGTTGGGGGCCTCTATCATCGCCTGACCGCCCGTACCGGGCCAACGGTTGTACCGTCTGGGCATGACCACCCCCATTAAGGTCTTCCTCCTTGATGACCACGAGGTCGTACGACGGGGCGTCGCCGCCCTGCTCGAGTCCGAGTCCGACATCACCGTCGTCGGCGAGGCCGACACCGCCGAGCGCGCACTGGCCCGCATCCCGGCGCTCAAGCCCGACGTCGCAGTGCTGGACGTGCGACTCCCCGACGGCGACGGCGTGACGGTCTGCCGTGAACTCCGCTCGCGGATGCCCGAGCTGGCGTGCTTGATGCTCACCTCCTTCACCGACGAAGAAGCGCTGTTCGACGCGGTGATGGCGGGCGCCTCGGGATACGTACTCAAGCAGATCCACGGCTCGGACCTGGTAGGCGCGGTCCGCACCGTCGCGGCCGGCCAATCGCTGCTCGACCCGCGCAGCACCGCGCAGATGCTCGAACGCCTCCGCCAGCGTTCCGGCAAGAACCCCCTCGCGGACCTCACCGAGCAGGAACGCAACATCCTCGAGCTCATCGGCGACGGGCTGACCAACCGCCAGATCGGCGAACAGCTGTACCTGGCGGAAAAGACCGTCAAGAACTACGTCTCCAGCATCTTCGCCAAGCTCGGCATGCATCGCCGTACGCAGGCTGCTGCCTTGATCACCCGGCTTCGCACGGAGCAGGCACGCGGCACCACTCATGACTGATCCCCGCTCGCCGGTCCGTGAACGCGAAGCTCGTCGCGTGAAACGCCGGGGCTAAACCGATGCCGCACAGTCCCGTAGTGGTTGTCGTGGTGGAAGCAGACGGCGGGCATGTGAAGAGATGGGTCGTATCTCGACCCCGGGCGTGTCCCGGCTCCTGGCGTGGCCCGCGCCTCCTCACACGCCGTCGGCGCTCCTGCGAGGGCGAGAGGCCATCAGCGTCGCGGAATGGTCCGGGACGTAGGTCTGCAGACCGCGTGGCATGCGTTCGTAGCCGGTGGCGGGCGGGCGTGGCGGCAGCTGCAGCGGTGCTGCAACCGCCGGAGCTCTGGCTCATAGATCGCGCGAGACAGCCGCCCGCCCTTGCCGCTCTTGCCCATGAACGACTCCCGCCTGCCCACGCGCCGACGTCAGCGCCTTGGCCGCCTCCACCACACCGTAGGAGATGGCGGCCACGACGGTGACCCGCAGCCACGCGGCCCCACCGAGCGGCACCGACCCGAACAGCGTATTGGCGACCGGCAGGTAGGTGTAGAGCAGCTGCAGACCCACCAGCACCAGCACGGCCGCGGCGATCGTGGGATTGCGGCGCACTCCCGACCACAGCAGCGGACGGTCCAGCGACAGGCAGTTGAACAGGTACGTCGTGAGCGTCAGCGCGAACACGTTGACGACGACCGTGCGCGCCTCGGCGATCGGCAGGCCATGCGCCCGCTCCCAGTGGGACAGCCCGAACGCGCCGGCGAGCAGTATGGCCGAGACCAGCAGGACACGCCCGGCGAGTATCGCGGTGAGTAGCGGCCGGGACGGATCGCGGGGCGCGCGGCGCATCGCGTCGGGGTCGGCGGGCTCGACCGCGAACGGCAGCCCGAGCACGAGCACGGCCGTCATGTTCAGCCATAGCACCTGGACCGGCTCGATCGGCAATGTCACCCCGGTGACGATCGCGGCGACCAGGACGAGCCCCAGGCCGACGTTGGCGGGCAGCGCCCACACGATGAACCTGATGAGGTTGTCGAAGACACCACGTCCCTCCTCGACGGCCGCCTCGATCGAGGCGAAGTCGTCGTCGGTGAGAACCATGTCCGCGGCCTCCTTGGCGACCTCGGTCCCGCCCAGCCCCATGGCCACCCCGATGTCGGCCTGTTTGAGGGCGGGGGCGTCGTTGACGCCGTCACCGGTCATCGCGATCACGTGCCCGCGGCCTTGCAGGGCCCGTACCAGACGCAGTTTCTGCTCTGGGGAGACCCGCGCGAAGATCGTTGCCTGTTCGGCTGCCGCACCGAGCCGGTCGTCGGGACACCCGACCAGCTCCGCGCCGGTCATGAGCGCACCGTCCAGGCCGATCCGGGCGGCGACGGCCGCCGCAGTCGCCGGATGATCCCCAGTGATCATCTTAACGCTGATTCCGGCGTCCCGGCAGGTCCGCACGGCCGCAGCCGAGGCGGCCCGCGGCGGGTCGGACATCCCCTGCGATCCGAGGAACGTCAGCAGAGACAGCGTCCCCTCGGGCATCGCGGACATTCCCGGCGGTACCTGCGCGCGGGCGAACGCCAGTACCCGCAGGCCGTCCCGTCCCAGATCGGCGGCCGCCTCCAGCGCGGCGTGCCGGTCGAGGGGCACGAGCCGGCCGGTGCGGTCCATCTGGGTGGCGCACAGTTCCAACACCTCTTCGATCGACCCTTTGACGTAGATGACACCGGGGTGGAGCGTGGCCATGTAGCGGCGTTCGGCGGTGAACGGCATGGTGTCCAGGCGGGGCGGCGCGGCGGTCAGGCCCGCCGCCTTCGCACCGGCCAGCAACGCTGCCTCCGTCGGATCCCCGGTGATCTCTCCGCCCGGCAGGATCTGCGCGTCGTTGCACGCCAGGCCCGCCACCAGGCACTCCCGCAACGCCACGTTCCTCTCCAGGTCACCGGCAAGGCCGCTGCCGTCCCGGCCGGTCAGGTCATAGGTGCCGGCACCGGCGAGGACCGTGCTCACCGTCATCCGGTTCTCCGTCAGCGTCCCGGTCTTGTCGGTGCAGATGACGGTCGCGCCACCGAGTGTTTCGACCGCCGGCAGCCGGCGGACGATGACGTTGCGGCCGGCCATCCGGGCCACCCCGAACGCCAGCACGATCGTCACCATCGCCGGCAGGCCCTCTGGTATCGCCCCGACGGCCAACGCGACCGCCGCCGTGAGCATCTCGGCCGCGGACTGCCCGCGGGCCAGCCCCACCGCGAACGTCACCGCGCCCAAGACCACGACGGCGACCGTGACGACCCTGCTGAACCTGGCGATCTGGCGAGCCAGCGGCGTCTGCCGCGTGACGGTCCGCGCCACCAGCCGATGGATGAGCCCGAGCTCGGTCCGCGCTCCGGTCGCCGTGACCACCCCCGTCCCGGACCCGTACGTCACCAGGGTTCCCGAGTGGGCCATGTTCCCCCGGTCCGCGAGCGGGGTATCCGGCGGCAGCGGCGCCGGATCCTTGCCGGCCGGCGCCGACTCGCCGGTCAGCGCCGACTCGTCAATGCGCAGCCCACAGGTCCGTAGGAGACGCATGTCGGCGGGGACCCGGTCACCGGCCTCCAGGACGACCAGGTCACCGGGGACCACTGCGGAGGAGGGAACCGGCAGCCGCCTGCCCTCCCGTACGACGGTAGCGACGCTCTCGCTCATCGCCGCCAGAGCGGCCAGGGCGCCTTCGGCCCGTGACTCCTGGGCGAACCCGATCACGGCGTTCACCAGCACGACGGCGAGGATCACTCCGGCGTCGATACGTTCACCCACCAGGGCCGCGGCGACCGCCGACACCAGCAACACGTAGATCAGCGGGCTGTGCAGCTGCAGCACGAACCGGACGAACCCGCCGTGGGATCGCGCCGCGGGCAGAATGTTGAGTCCCCAGCGCGCGAGCCGCGCCGCCGCCTCCGCTTCACTCAGACCGGTCTGCGCGTCACCGTCCAGGGCCATGGCCGCGTCGGCGGCCGAGAGTTCCCACGGCTGGCAGCGGGCATCGCCCCTCAGCGTCGATGTCATGCCCTGAAGATCCACCATGGGGGTGTCCGGCAGGAGGGCCGAAGGTCCCGCCGGGACGGGCCATCATTCCGCGGCCCATCGCACGGTCGGTCCCTCAGTCCGGCGTCGGCCGCGGGCGATGCCGCCAGACGTACTCGGCGCCGTGCGGCCGCACGGCGCTCAGCGTCCGGACCGCCGACTTTTCCACCGGCCCGCCGTGTCCACCGTGACGGCCTGCGGCCACGAATCCGCCACCTCGGCCATGCGGGCCGCGATCACAAGGGGCCCGGCATCTCGAGGGTGGCCGAAGCCCCATCGCCTCGGGACCTTCGCCACTGCCGCCGCACGTCACCGTCAGGGAACCTCTGAGATAGCACAGACCGCTGAACAGGAGGCAGGAATGACGACCAGCGCCGGGATCGGTGTACTGCCGCCCATCAGAGCGCGCCAGGCGAGGAGGACCCAGAACATGCGCCTCGCCACCGCATTGCCGATGGCCCGCAGCGTGCTCGCGGTGGTGGCACGGCCAGGAGATGAGTCCTGGTACCTGGGTGCGATCCTGGACGCCTTCCACGCCCAGGGCAGCCGGCTGAGCGTGCTGTCCTTCACGCGCGGAGAACGGTCAGGGTTCAACGACTCACTGCACCGGCTGGAGTCCATCCGCCCGTGGGAATTCGAAGCCGCCGCATTCGCGCTGGGCGCCGACCACTGCACCATTGCCGACTATCCGGACAAAGCGCTGAGCAGGTTCCCGATCGAACGACTCACCGAGCACGTGACACGTGAGATCCGGGAACGGAACGTCGACCTGCTCCTGACGGTCGACGGGCGCCTCACCGAACGGATCGCCCCGCACGCCGCCGTCCGCGCCGGACGCGAATGCGGTGTCCCGGTCCTGGCCTGGACGCTGCCGCACGGCGTGGCGCAGGCGGTACGGCGGGTCGCCGGCCTGGCGGTGACCGGGGATCCCGACCACCGCATCGACCTGGAGGTGCCAGTCCGCAGGCAGCGGCAGTGGCAGGCGACCGGCGAACACCACAGTCAGGCCGCAGGAGACAGCGTCCAGCGGGCCCGCCTGGCCGTCCAGGGCGACCGTGAATGGCTGCGCTGGCTGGTTCCCCCCGACATCCGGACCATGCCGGCCTTCGGCGCCCCGACATCACAGGAGGCGCCGTCATGAACCTTTCAGTGGCCGACGTCATGAGCGATCACGTCATCGCCGTGCGGAATCACCACCCTGCGCCGCCGGCACAGGGAACAGTGCAAGATGACCGCCGTGACCGCAGCTCAGCTTCAAGCCGCCGCCACAGGTCGGCGTTCTTCACCGGCTGCTTGGCCGCCGTCATCCAGCCGTTGGCGCGCCAGCGCGGAACCCACTCGGTGATACCCCGCCGCAGGTACTGGCTGTCGGTGTGCAGTCGCACGAGCGCCGGACGGGTCAGGCTCTCCAGCGCGCGGCATGCCGCCATCAGCTCCATCCGATTGTTGGTGGTCTCCGCCGGTTCACCGCCCCAGATCTCCTTATGGTGGGGGCCGTACCGCAGCACCACGCCCCATCCGCCCGGCCCAGGGTTGGGCACGCAGCCGCCATCGGTGTAGATGTCCACCGGTGGTCGATCACCGCCGACGGCAGGAGCCGGTCGGGGCACCGCCGCAGGCGGAACCGACGTCGCCAAGGCCTGCTTGCCGTCGGCGGCCCCGCCGTGGTTCTGGCACGGTCCCCCACCAGTCGCCACCGTGCAGGGCCGGCCAGAGCGGGTCGGCCGGCCGCACTGCACGGCAGGATCATGAACATGACACAACCCGGACGGCCGCGCGCCGTTCGGACACGGCTTCCCCTGTTTCGTCATGGCCGAGCACTTCGCCATGACCGCGACCGTAGTACGTTCCTCCACCTGCCAGGCGCGACATGATCGTGTCCCGGTCTTGGAATCCGCCTCCAGATCCACCGCCCGATCTTTAGTGATGGCCGGGACCGCAGCTAAACCGACGAGTTGTCGGCCACGTGAGGCGCGGTGAGCGCGCCGGCAAGGCCGGCGTTCTTGACCAGACGCCCCCAGTGGGAACTCCGATCAAAGCGTTTCGCGATGACCGCTCCCCCGGGCAGCTGACCGTTCTCCGCACGGCGAGGTCGTTGGCCATCAAGAACGCGGCGCGCACCTGCGGATCACGCCCCGGTGCCGCCATCCCCGCCTCCGCCAGAGCACCCAGTGTCGCCTGGCCGGCGTCGAACAGGCGCCGGAACAGCAGTGCTCCCGTGTCGCCTCCGTCCAGCAACAGTCTGCGCAGATAGGCCGGAAGCGGCGAGTCGGATGGCAGGTGCCGCAGCATCATCTCCACCAGCGACCCGGTCGCCGCCGGATCGTAGATATCAGGAGCGCCCGGCCGGGTCATCTCCCCGAGCATCGCAGAAGCCGAGGTTTTCGAGGTACGCACCGCAGCGGACATGAACGCTTCGATCAGCTACGGCCCGTTACCGCGTGGATGGTCGGAAGATGTCCGTACAGGCGGGGACGCGGAGCAGGGGGCGCATCATCGAAGGAGCCAGAACAGCCAAGGCCGATCCGATCGCTCGGTGGTTGCCGTTCGCGATGATGGGGCCGTCGCCTGCTGCGCCTTCGTCCTCGGCATATCAACCGCAGCCCATCGGTATGAACCGAGATATTCAGGAGAGCTCGAGTGGAGGCGAGGAGATGCGGCTGCTTAAGTTCCGGGCGCTCGTCACCATCGACCCGGAGCCGTGCCGACCGGATCCTTGCTGCCGTCTCCGCCGACCGGGTCGGCGGAGACGGCTGTGCGTCATTCCCCGAATCGGCGATCGGTCGGTCGGTGGGCGTCGCGCCCCCGGGAGTCGAGGCGGGCCAGGAGCGTGTTGTACGCCTGGAGCGCCTCGTCGTCCTCGTCGAGATCCGCGCTCGCCCTCAACCGTTCCCGATCCGCGTCATCCGTGCCGGGAGCGGCCTCCTGCGCGGTGGCCGCCAGAGTGACCTGCCGGACGGACTCGAAGAACGTCCCGGCCTTGGCCGCCTCCGGCGATCGGTCGAACAGCCAGCGCAGCATGACAACGATCGTCATGACGAACATCAGGCCGTCACCACCGATCCACATGACGGCACCGCCGCCGTGGATATCGGCGAGCGGACCCGGACCCCACGAGGGGTGCATCCGGGCGTAGGCCGGGAACGGCGGTTCGGTCGCCTGAAGCAGGACGATGCCCACGATGGTGTCGGCCGACATCCCCATGAACAGCGCGAACAGGCGCAGCGGGTCGGACAGGTCCCGGGGCGGCGAGTCGCGGGTCAGCAGCTGGGAGAAGTACAGGTATCCCCCGACGAGGTACAGCGCGTGCTCGAGGACCATGAGGGCGGGCGAGCCCATCATGGCGTCCATGAACGAGGACAGGTGCACGCCGAAGAGCACCACGGCGTAGACCGTCAGGCCGGTGATCGGTGAGGTGAGGAACGCTGCCGCCTTGGACTGGCGGATCGCCTCGACGCGGTCATGGAGGCGGCCGCGTGTCGCGGTCCGCAGCAGGGTGAGCGGGTGTCCTGAGCACAGCAGCCACGGTGCGACCATGATCAGCATGAGGTGCTGGATCATGTGCACCCAGAACAGGCCCCCGTCGCCGTACACCGCCGGACTGCCCATGAGAGCCACGACGATCACGGCGAGCCCCGCCGCGAACGCCGCCGTACGAGCGAGGGACCACCTCTGACCGCCGTCGCGCACTCGGAGCACTGCGACGACGTAGAGGCTGAGCGCGGCGGCCACGAGGACGGCGGTGATCGGTGCGAAGTGCCAGGCGGTCAGCGCCCGCGTCCAGGTGAGCGGCGCGAGCATGTCATCCATGCCGTGCGGGTGGGTCACAGTGCCTCCATGAGGTCCTGGCCGAGGTAGCGTCCCGGCCGGCAGGCGCGCGGGATCGCGAACAGTGCGCTGGAGGTGTGCCGGATGAACCGGCTGAGGTCGTCGGCGAGGGCGAGACGCTGCTGGATGCGCGTGAAGCCGTTCACCGGATCGGACTGGAACGCCATGAACAACAATCCGGCGTCCGGCGTCCCATCGGTGGTCTGGCCGTCGTAATAGGAGAAGCCTTTGCGCAGGATGACGGCACCGTCGTTGGACTGCAGGGACGCCTGCCGTACGTGGGCGCTGGGGCCGATGGCCAGGCTGCCGTCGGGGTTCTGCTTGTCCAGGCCGAGCGGCGTGAACTCGGTGCCGCCTGACAGAGGCGCTCCGGTGTCCTTGCGCCGCCCGACGACCTGCTCCTGACGGTGGCGAGAGAGCGTGTCCCATTCGTCCAGCAGCATGCGGATGCGGCGGAAGACCAGGTAGCTGCCGCCACGCAACCACGCCGGATCACCGGCCGGCCCCACGAAGACGCTTTGATCGAACCCGGCGTCGCCCGGACGGGGGTTCCCGGTGCCATCGAGTTGGCCCATGAGATTGCGGGGGGTGGCGTGGCTGCCGGTGACCACGCCGTCGCTCGTACTGAACCCGCTCATCTGCCAGCGGACGTGGGCGGCTCCCCGGGACAGGCGGGTGAGGGTCCGCAGGGCGTGGGCGACGACGATCGCGTCGTCCGCGGTGAACAGCACCCCGATGTCCCCGCCGCTGCGCCCCGGGTCGATCTCGTCGCGGGGAAAGGGCGGGATGGGGGCGAGTGCGGCGGGCACCGGTGCGCGAAGCCGGCGGAGCAGTGAGGCACCGAATCCGACGGTGATGGTCAGTGAAGCGGGACCGTAGCCGGTCGCCATCGCGTCATCGGCCGGCGGCGGGCGGCCTTCGGTCAGCCGCCGTGCCGCGTCGGTCCACGACCGAAGGAGCGCTTTGACCTGCTTGGCACCGCGCCCCGGCTCGACGTCGAAGGCGGCGAACCAGCCGTGGGCGGCGTACGGCGCCAGGATCCCGGCCTGGTGTTCGCCGTCGAACGGGATGCGGCGTTCGCCCCGTGCCCGGGCGGACTCCCCCGCCACCGCGGCGGCGGCTCCGGCCCCGCCGGTGGCCGCCGCGGCGGTCCCGGCCAGTGTCGTCAGCGCGAGCAGACGGCGCCGCGTCACCGCGGGTCGCGGGCTTTCTGTGGTCATGAGTCCGTCTCCCGGCGGGGTCGGAGTGCCGTGCCGGTCATCGTGAGGTCTCCGGCCGGTAGCCGATCGGTTCCACCGGGGCGTCGACGGTCATCGCGGCGGACCGGCGGAAGCGCAGCGTGAGCCGGACGTGGTCGCCCTGTCGCAGGCTCCGCACCGGGTGTTCGAGCATGACGTGGTACCCACCGGGCGCGAAGGTCAGACGTCCGTGCGCCGGGACGGGGATCCGCTCGAGCATTCGCATGGTCCCGGCGGCGCTCTGGTGCATCATCGCCTGGGCGGAGACGTCGGCGGTGACCCCGGTCAGCTCATCCGCCGAATCGCCGGAATCCACGATGGTGAAGTAGGCGGCCGCGACGTCCGGCGAGGCCGGGCGGGGAACGTACGCACCCGACACGCGAAGCCGCGGTCCGCCGGGGCCGGCTGAGCACGCGTCGAGCGTGACGGCCGTCGTCGACAGGAGTACCGCCGCCATCACGGCGGCCGGGGCACCGGTCGTCCGATGCCGTCTCGCGATCGCGGTCATGCTCCGCCGCCCTTGGATGTCGCCGCCGGCATGCGAGCCAGCAGCTTCGGCAGGTCCGCGGCGAAGTCGCGGGAGGACACGCCCGCCGTGTAGACGACATGGGCGAGGTGGTCGGTGCCGAACGGCAGCACCTCCGCACCGTGACCGACCTCGTAGTCCCCGCTGGTCCGCGATGGGCGTTCCAGGACGATCCCCACCGACTTCGCGGCCGCCTGGATCTTGGCGTAGTCGCCGGTCAGGCCGATGAAGGAGGAGTCGAAGGAGGACAGCCAGGACTTGATGACTTTCGAGGTGTCACGCCACGGGTCCGTGCTGATGAACACGACGGCGATACGAGCCCGTTGCGCCGGGGTGAGCAGCCGGAGGGCGCCGGCGAGGTCGGCCATCGTGGTCGGGCACACATCCGGGCAGTGGGTGTAGCCGAAGTACACCAGCGTCAGTTTGTCCTTGGTGGCCTCGCGCAGGTCGACCGGCCGACCGGTCTTCCCGGTCAGGGTGAGGTCGGGCTCACGGATCGGAGTGCCGAGTGTGGCGGCGTGCAGATCGGAGGTCGGCGCGGAGATCCGCACCGGAGACGACGACTGCGCGTGCGGTGATCCAGCGCACCCCGTGGCCACGGCGGCGAGCATCAGCGACGCGGCGAAAAGAGGCGACGCCCGGTGGGTACGAAGCGGTGATCGAGAAAGAAACATGGGTACGTCCTCAAGGCATACGGAAGCGCGAGCGCAGCGGACTCGGCACACCGTTCACCCACGTGGGGGCATGAGCGAGGACGGCCGGTCTCCCGACCGGCTTTGCGGACGTCCCGCTCCGGGACGACGATTCAGGACGGCGTCAGCCCGCCGCGGCTGCGGCGAAAAGGAAACGGTCACAACACGCGTGCGCGGGCGGGCCTCTGCGGATCAGGGTGTGACGAAGTGCCTCGATCCGGGGCTCCGGGTCATCACCGAAGCCTTGAGCGATCCCCGGTCTCCGTGGCCGCTGGGCGACCGCGAAGCCGAGGAGCAGCGCGAACACCCGTAGGGCCGGCGTCAGGAGGAACCTCGTCATCGCGGCCAGAGCGCGCCAGGCGGACCGCTCACCGGCCGCCAGCCAGAGCGCGACCAGCGCGCCGGCGACGGCGTGCGCCACCAGCATCCCCCAGCCGGACATGCCCGAGTGCGACATGGACGGGGCCACAGTGCCGGCGGCGATGTGACCCATCCCCGGCATGGAATGGTGCATCCGCGCCGCGTCCCAGCCGGTGCCGGCGGAAGTCGGGGCTGAGACCGCGCTGAACCACAGGTGGAGGCCCACCTGTGTGGCCTCCACTGCGAGCAGGAGCCACCACGCCGATCGCCGGCGGTCGGCCAGGCAGTACCCGACACCGGTCAACGCGGCGTACGCGACCCAACCGGCGTACGCCGGTAGTGGGCGTGGGTTCATCAGGGCATGCGCCACCGCGGACAGCACGACGCACACCGCGGCGAACGCCCCGGCGCGCATCAGGCGGAACCATGGTGGAAGACGCATCACCTCACCATAACTACACGCCGTAGTAGATGGTCCCCCTCCCCGGGGTTGCGCCGCGGTGGTCTCAGTCCCAGCCGAGCGGGATGGCGTCCCGGGAGGATTCTCCCGCCGAGGGTTCGCCGCCGGCGTCGGTGAAGGCCCGCAGTGCGGTCACCAGCCCGGAACGCTGCTCGGGGGGCATGGCGGCGACGATGGCGGCGATCTCCGCCCGGCGGCGGGCGGTGACCTCATCGACGATCTGGCGCCCGGCTTCGGTCACAGCGCTCCTCGTTGCTAGGTCAGATCATCGCGGTACGTGTGGCGGCGGGCCGGGTCACGGGGATGTGGCGGGGTACGGGCCGCCGCTGAGAGCGTGCAGAGCCGTAGTCGTCGTCGCCAGCAGGTCGGCCGCCGCCGCACCCGCCCGCGAACGAAGGTTCACGCCGTAGGCCAGCAGTGCCAGCAGGTCCGCCGCGGAGTCCAGGTCCAAGCCCACGGGCACCTGGCTTCGGGCGCGGGCGGCTTGGAGGGCGGCGTGCATCGCCTGCCGCAGCCCGTCATGGTGGGTGTCCAGGACCTGCCGCACGTCCAGGTCGTCCCGGTCCGGTCCAGCGTGGGCGTTGGAGACCATGCACCCCCACCGGGCGTGCTCGCCTGAGCAGCGCGATCGCACCAGCCGCTCGAAGAACGCCGCGATGGCCGGCAGGCCGCGGCCGTCGTCGGCCAGCCGCCGGAACACCGGGCGGGACTGCTCATCGACGTACCGGCGCAGCGCCGTGACGTACAACTCCTGCTTGCTCCCGAACGTCGCGTACAGGCTGGAGCGGCTGAGCCCTGTTGCCTCCACGACATCGGCGATCCCGGTCGTGGCGGCGCCACGCTCCCAGAACAGAGCCACGGCCCGGTCGAGTACGGCGTCCGGGTCGAAGTGTTTGACGTCGGGCAATTCCCGCATCTCCTCATCTCGGAACGATCGTTCCAAGATTCTCATGGCGCATCACTGCCGCGCAACCTTCGACAGGGCGTTCCCTCGGTTCCGAACGAGTCACGACGCCGGGACGACCTGCCGGGAGGGGCAGGAGCCCGTATCTCAGTGTGCTCGGAGTCGGCGTACCGTGCCGGATACCAGGGGGGCTACCGCGGCGGCGGACGAGACGATGCCTGCGGTGGCAGCCACCCGGAAGCCGCCGAAGGCATGGGTGAGGGGAGCGACGCTGAGCTGGCCGATGGGGATCGTGACATAGGACAGCAGGTCGTTGTAGGACGCGACACGGGACAGCACGTCGCGAGGAACGTGCTCATGCAGCGAGGTCTCCCATGCGATGCCCGTGACGGAGATGCCGAGACCAGCGATCAAGGCCGCCGTGACAAGCCATGGGGTGTCCAGTCGCGCGCTGAGTGCGAGCAGGGGCAGAGCTGCGAGTGCGCCCGCCAGCTGACCCAGCCGCACGAAGGTCAGCGCGACCGGAGCCATGGAACTGCCGAGCAGGGAGATGGCCTGCCCAGTGAAGAACCAGCGGAATTCTTCCTGTTTCAGAACGGATGAGCGCACCGGCTCGAGTGTGGGGACGTGCCTTGGCGAACTGTATTGTTTCGGCAGGAGGCGAAAGGTGACGCTGCTGCGACTGAGCCCGGCGGCCCTGTCCCGATCCCGGTTCGCCCTGTCTCCGCTGGCCGAGACGATGGGCTCGATGCTCGTGTTGAGCAAGTCGTGCTCCGACCCTTGGCTGACCGCCTGGCATGCCCGGCACTGCGGCGCCCTGAGCGCCGCCCTCCATGCCGATCCGTTCGCCAAGGGCTTGGTCGGCCTCCTCGGCTCGACCAAATGGATCCCCGAGTTCATCGCGATCCCGCCAGCGGACGGCATGCACACCCGACTCGCCGACGAACTTGCCGCCCTCGCCCGCGCCTCCGACGAAGAGGTACGGGCCGGACTGGAGAAGTCCGTCGCCCACAGCTGGAAACAGCACGACCTGAGCTGGCTGTCCGGACACGGATGGTCCGCCAGGATCGCTGACCTGCTCCAGTCGGTATGGCGGGTCCATGTGGTCCCGGACTGGCCCCGCCGCCGAGCGGTCCTGGAGAGAGACGTGATGTACCGGGCGGGGCTGCTGGCCGCCTACGGCTGGCCCCGCGCTCTGCAGCAGATGACCCGCCGCAGCGCCTGGGTCGGCGCCGACGCGATCCGGTTCACCAGCCACCAGGGCCCGGACCGCATCGTCGGCGAGGAGGGGATGCTCTTCGTGCCCATCAGCGCCTCCACCGGCAGCTGGCTGTGCGCGGCACCACCGGCAGGCTACGCCCTGGTTTACCCCGCCCGCGGAACCGCCCCGGCAACCCAGCGCACGCGGCACGAAGACGCGCTGGCACGATTGATCGGTACGGGCCGCGCCGCGATTCTGCAGGAACTCGAACACCCGGCGACCAGCAGCGAACTCGCCGCTCAGCTCGGCCAGTCTCTCGGCACCATCGGCGGTCACCTGGCCGTACTGCGCGATGCGGAACTGATCGTCGGCACGCGAGTCGGCCGGCGCGTGGTCTACCGCCGCACCCGGGCAGGTGACCTGCTGGCTGCACGTTGCCCAGACGGCGCGGAGGATTGATCCGGAAGCCTGCTCAACCACGGCGTTTCTCGAGGCCGCGTCCGACGGAGTCTCAACGACCAGCGCGACCCTTCCCAGAGTGGCCAATATGAAATCGGTCAAGCGACCACTGAGGGCAACCGCGGTTGTCGCGATCACGTCTCGGGGTCCGCGCTCACCGCCAGGACGGATTCTTTCGCTGGCCGTCCCAGCAGCGATGCTCGTAGGGCGATATCGGAATCGTGTGGTCCTGGGCAACGAGGGAATATCACTGATCGTGACCGGTGTGGTCGTTGACGTGATCCTGCCGTGCCTCGATGAGGCCGCAGCCCTGCCGTGGGTACTCGGTCGGTTTCCTGAGGGTTTTCGCCCGATCGTGGTCGACAACGGTTCGGCGGACGGGTCGGGTGACGTGGCCCGGTCGCTGGGCGCGGTGGTCGTCGGGGAGCCACTACGTGGATTCGGCGCGGCATGTCACGCGGGTCTTTCGGCAGCTGAGGCCGAGGTGGTCTGTTTCTGTGACTGCGATGCGAGTCTGGATCCGCGCCAGCTTTCGCGGGTCGCCATACCGGTCGTGGACGGTTCGGCCGATCTGGTGCTGGGGCGGCGGCGGCCTGTCGCACGTGGGGTCTGGCCGCTGCCGGGTCGGCTGGCCAATCGGGAGCTGGCACGGCGTATCCGGCGCCGTACCGGCGTCCGGGTGCGTGATCTCGGGCCGATGCGGGCGGCCCGGCGGGTGGATCTCCTCGCGTTGGAGCTGGCCGATCGGCGGTGCGGTTATGCGCTGGAGATGGTGGTGCGCGCGGCGGAGGCCGGCTGGCGGGTGCGTGAGGTCGAGGTGGACTACCTGCCGCGGATCGGCCGGTCGAAGGTCACCGGGACGCTGCGTGGCTTCCGGCAGGCTGTCCAGGACATGAGCGCGGTGCTCACCCGGTGAAGGGCGGTGGCGCGTTCACGTATGACGGCGCTGTGACGACTCTGCTGGTCATCGCGAAGCAGCCGATGCCGGGGCGGGTCAAGACACGGTTGGTGCCTCCGTACTCCTTTGAGGAGGCGGCCGTGCTCGCGGAGGCCGCGTTGGCGGATACGTTGCGTGTGGCGCTCGCCGCGCCCGCCTGCCGCCGGGTTCTGGTCCTGGATGGCCGGCCCGGGCCGTGGGTTCCGGAGGGATTCGAGATCGTCCCTCAGGTCGCCGGCGGACTGGATGAGCGATTGGCGGCGGCGTTCGCGGCGGTGCGGGGGCCGGCGCTGCTGATCGGCATGGACACTCCGCAGATAACGTCTGATCTGCTCACCGTCGGCTGGGACGGGGTGGACGCGTGGTTCGGTCCGGCCGCCGATGGTGGCTTTTGGGCCTTGGGATTACGAGAGCCTGACCCTGGTCTGCTGCGGGGTGTGCCCATGTCCACTCCGGCCACTGGCGCCGTACAGCGCGCACGGCTGTGCGCCGCCGGTCTGCGGGTGTCCGATCTTCCTGTGCTGCGGGACGTCGATACCGCCGCAGACGCCGCCGCGGTCGCTCGTCTCGCCCCACGAACCCGTTTCGCCGCCTGCGTACGCGATCTCACTCCTCCCGTCGCATCGCCACTGCGGCGGTTCGACCCATGACCGCGCCCTTGTATGGGGAATCGGGCCGGATGTTGCGGGGAATGGGAAGAGGGGTGGCTTTCGGGGGGAGCCATGGCAGATCAGCCAATGCCACGAGACGAACGGAACGAGGCCCGTTCTGATGAGCGTTCGGGCCGGCGCAGGCATGAGGTGAGCGCGTGGCTGGCCGCACATCCACCGCCTGGGCCGTTCCGTCGTGAGTTCTGGCGGAGCCCGGTGCGTGGGCCGTGGCTGACGTCGGTGTTCGGTGTCGTCCTGTTGATCGGCATCACTCTGATCGCGATCACCGGGCTGCTGTCTTATGCCGCCTACGATCCGCGGCTGGCGGGCAACGACCTGACACCGCAGAAAGGCGTCCTGGGCTTCTACCTCTTCGATTGGCCGACCCGTCCGGCCTGGCTGTATCGGCTCAGCCAGGCGGTCCACGTCATTCTCGGGATCACGCTCGTTCCTGTCCTGCTGGCCAAGCTGTGGTCGGTCATCCCCAAGCTGTTCGACTGGCCGCCGGCGCGTTCGCCGGCTCAGGTCCTGGAGCGGATCAGTCTGCTGCTGCTGGTCGGTGGCGCGGTGTTCGAGTTCGTCACCGGCATCCTCAATATCCAGCTGTTCTACGTGTTTCCGTTCTTCTATCCGGCGCACTTGTACGGGGCGTGGATCTTCCTGGGCGCGTTCGTGGTCCATGTCGCGTTGAAGCTGCCACGGATGATCAGTGCGCTGCGTTCGCGGAGCTTCCGCCGGGAACTGCGTACCGGTCTGGCGGAAACCCGGCCCGAACCGCCCGACCCCGATGGTCTGGTCGCGGTTCATCCGGCAGATCCGACCGTCTCACGGCGCGGGCTGCTCGGGTTCGTGGGCGGCGCGTCACTGACCTTGTTCGGCCTGTCCGTCGGCCAGACGATCGACGGACCGCTACGGCGTACCGCAGTGCTTTCCCCGCACGGACGCGAATACGGCACCGGACCCAATGATTTCCAGGTGAACAAGACCGCGGCAGCCAAGGGGATCACGGCCCGCGATGCCGGACCGGGCTGGCGGCTGGACCTGGTCGGCCCACAGCGGATCCGCCTGTCCCGCCCGGATCTGCTGGCCATGCCCCTGCACACCTACGATCTGCCGATCGCGTGCGTGGAGGGATGGTCCACCCAGCAAAAGTGGACCGGTGTGCGCCTGGCCGACCTCGCCCGGCTAGCCGGAGCCACGCCCGGCAGAGACGAGGTCTTCGTCGAGTCCCTCGAACGCGGAGGGGTCTTCGGCCACGTGACCCTCAGCGCCCGGCAGGTGGCGGACCCGGCTTCATTGCTCGCGCTTCGCGTCAACGGCGCCGACCTGTCCCTCGACCATGGGTTCCCCGCCCGAATCATCGTCCCGAACGCTCCGGGCGTGCACAACACCAAGTGGGTCACCCGGCTCACCTTCCGGCCCGCATCATGAGCACCAGGCCACCGTCCCCGAGCGTCCGCCGACGGATCGCCACGAACGCCCGTCAGCGAATCGCCACACGCCACTGGGGCGACCTTCGAAGTCGGCTCGGTACCGTCCGCGAGCGGGCCGCCGCGCACTACGGCGCCGATCCCCTGCATCTACTCGCCCTGCTCGCCTGCTTCGCCCTCGCCGGCTACGCCGCGAGCCGGGTCGCCGCCGCCGGGATCTGGGTGGGATTCTTGATCTGGTTCGTCGGCGCGGCGATCGTGCACGACCTAGTGCTGTTCCCGCTGTACGCGCTCGCCGACGTCGCCGTGCAGCGACGCCGGTGGGGACGGCGCCGACCGGGCCCGCACGTGCGGTGGCGGCCATGGATCAACTACGTTCGCGTACCCGCCGGGCTGTCGGGGCTCCTGTTGCTCGTCTGGTTCCCGCTCATCCTCCGGCAGTCCGGAGAGACGTACCGGAAGGCGGTCGGGCTGGGCCTCAGCCCCTACCTGGGGCGGTGGCTCCTGGTGACGGGCCTGTTGTTCGCCGGATCCGCCATCATCTACGCCGTGCGCCTGCGGTCCGCGGCGTCCACTCGGCGCGGACCGCGCCCGAAACAGCGGCCGGAAAGACTCCGCCGAAAGTAGGGGGGCCGCCTGGTGAGCACACGGCCGATCAGCGACTACGCGTTGCTGGGGGACTGCCGTTCGGCCGCCCTGGTCGCCTCGGACGGCTCGGTCGACTGGCTGTGCTTCCCCCGGTTCGACAGTCCGGCGATCTTCGCCCGCCTGCTCGACGACGACGCCGGACACTGGTCCATCCGCCCCACCGGTCCCGCCGAGACCACCCGAAGGTACATCGAGGGCACGCTCGTCTTGGAGACCATATTCCGCACGCCGGACGGCACGCTCGTGCTCGTCGACGCGCTCGCGCTGGGCAGGCGCGAGCGCGGACACGGCATCGGCGCAGCCTCGCCGGGTGTCCTTCTCCGCGAAGCGACCTGCGTGGAAGGCACCGCCACCCTGGCCGTCACCTACGCGCCACGCCCGGAGTTCGGTCTCGTGCGCCCCCTGATGGAACCGGTGCGCGGTGGCCTGATCGCCCGTGGCGGCGCCCACGTTCTCACCCTGTCGATCCCCGCCGATCTGCGGACCGACGGTGCCACCGCACATTCCACGGTCACCCTGACGGCGGGGCAACGCTTCGGCCTCGCATTGCACGCCGGCGCAGCGTGGGAGGCCGAACCGGAGTGCTGGAACCAGCGGCTCATCCACCGCCGGATCAAGGACACCATCGAAGGCTGGCGGTCCTGGTCCCGACAACACGCCCGCTACCAGGGACCCTGGCAGAACCAGGTGGCCCACAGCGGACGGGTGCTTCGCGCACTGACATTCGCCCCCACCGGAGCGATCGTCGCCGCGGCGACCACATCGCTGCCAGAGGAGGCCGGCGGAGTACGCAACTGGGACTACCGCTACACCTGGATCCGCGACGCCAGCCTCACCTTGCAGGCCCTCGACAGCGCGGCATGCGAGAAGGAGGAAGCAGCCTTCTTCGGCTTCCTCGCCCGCGCGGCGGCCACCCGACTCGACCACGCCTCCGATCTGCAGATCATGTACGGCGTCGGCGGAGAACGCGACCTCAGCGAACGCCCGCTGCCGCACCTGACCGGCTGGCGCGACAGCGCCCCCGTACGCGTCGGCAACGACGCATGGCGCCAGCGCCAACTCGACGTCTACGGTGAACTGCTCGACGCCGCCCACCAACTCCGCTCGACCACGACGCACCGCCAATACGACCCCATCACGCGAACGTTCCTGCTCGACGCCGCCGAGACGGCCGCCCACCGCTGGCAGGAACCCGATCAAGGCATCTGGGAGATCCGCGGACCGAGCCGGCACTTCCTGCACTCCAAGCTCATGTGCTGGGTGGCCCTCGACCGCGCCATCGCCCTGGCCCCCGCCCTCGGAGCGACCGACCGCGTCGGCGACTGGGAACGGATCCGCTCCCAGATCCGTACGGCGATTCTCACAGAGGGCTGGGACCCGGAGGTCGGCGCATTCACTCAGTCCTTCGGCGACCCGAGCCTGGACGCATCCGCGTTGACCATCCCCATGGTCGGATTCCTGCCCGGCGATGACCCCCGTGTCCGCGCCACCGTGAACGCCATCGCGACACACCTCACCGACGCCCGCGATCTCGTACGCCGGTACACCACCTCGGACGGGCTGCCCGGCGGCGAAGGAACCTTCCTGCTCTGCACGTTCTGGCTGGCCCATGCCCTCGCCCTGACCGGCCGGGCCGCACGAGCTGACCAGGTGTTCCAGACCGCGATCTCCCATGCCAACGACGTCGGTCTGCTCGCCGAAGAGGTCGACTCGACCACCGGCGAGCCCATCGGCAACTTCCCCCAGGCGTTCAGCCACATCGGCCTCATCAACGCCGCGTGCGCCATCCGCGACCGCCAAGCCACACGTTCTGACACCGGGCCGCCATCCTGAGCTAAAGCCATCGGGCCTCGGAACCATCGTGCGCACAGCAGCCACCCCGCCAACGAGGACAGCACGCGCCCGCTATATCGATGAATGGTCGACGGCCACGCGAACGCTGGACTTCTTACAGGGTGCGTACAGCCGGTCGCGCCGCGGCATTCCGCGAGGCCCTCTCTGGCTAGCGTGCCGGACATGCGCATACTCGTCACCGGCTCGGCCGGGTTCATCGGCTCTCATGTCGTCGAGGCACTGCACGAGCGTGGCCATGACACACGCCCGCTCGACCTGCGGTCCGATCAAGACGTACGTGACGAGTCGACGGTCGCACGCCACCTGAAAGGAGTAGAGGCGGTCTGCCATCAGGCGGCCAAGGTCGGCCTCGGCGTCGACGTCTCCGACCTCCCGGAGTACGCCTCGACGAACGTCTTGGGCACCGCCGTGCTGCTCGCCGGCATGGCACACGCGGGTGTGAACCGCCTCGTGCTGGCCTCCTCGATGGTGGTGTACGGCGAAGGCGCCTACGACTGCCTGGACCACGGCCGGGTCCGGCCCGGCCCCCGCGCCGCCGACGACCTCGCGGATGGCCGTTTCGAACCGCGCTGCCCGGCCTGCGCGGCGCCGCTGACCCCCGGCACCGTCGACGAGGATGCCCCGATGGACCCGCGCAACGCCTACGCCGACACCAAACTCGCCCAGGAGCACCTCGCGGCGTCGTGGGCGCGGGCGACCGGCGGATCCGTCGTGGCACTGCGCTACCACAACGTGTACGGGCCGCGGATGCCGCGCGACACCCCGTACGCGGGCGTCGCGGCGATCTTCCGTTCCCGCCTCGAACACAACGAGCGGCCGCTCGTCTTCGAGGACGGCGGCCAGGGGCGTGACTTCGTCCACGTCCGGGACGTCGCCCATGCCAACGTCCTGGCGCTGGAGTCCGAGCCCGATGCGGGTGAACGGCGCGCCTACAACATCGCCAGCGGCGAGCCGCACACCGTCGGGGAGATGGCGGCCGCGCTCGCCAAGGCCTACGGCGGCCCCGATCCGGTCGTGACCGGCGACTACCGGCTGGGCGACGTCCGGCACATCGTCGCCGCGCCCGACCGGGCCGCCGCAGAACTCGGCTTCCGCGCCTCGATCCGCTTCGAAGACGGCATCGCCGAGTTCGCCGGACGCGCCTGAGGAGTTCCACAGAACAACGTGTGCCTCACCATGGCGAGCGCGTAAGGGCCTCGATCACAAGGGCGATCACCGTCTGGGCGAGCAGCATCGTACGGGCCGGTGGCCGATGGACGGCCGTCACGGTCACGACCCACGCCGCATACGGAATCCAGATGCGCTCGACCTCACCAGTTGTGACGCCGGACAAGTCCAGAGCGAGCACCCCGGCGAGCGTGGCCGCAGCGAGCCACCCGAGTCTGTCCGAGCCAGAGCCTCCTCGCCCGCCCGGTGATGCGGTGAACACCAGACTAGCGGCACGCCCCAGCGCGGTCGGGAGGGCAGTCGCTACCGCCGGACCGACCAGAAGCGCCAAGACAGCAAAGTTGGCGACCAGAAAGTACCCGTACGGTCGCCTGGAGCCATGAGAGATGAGCCAGGCGGTATGTGTTCCAACCACTCCCTCCCACCAGGAGAACCCGGCGATGGTGAAGGCGATCGGAACGATTATGGATCCGGCCGCGAGCGCCATGGGAACCGGCCATGCCGGCCGCGTCAGGACGAGTACCACGAGCGGCAGCGCGAAGATCGGCAGCAGGCCATAACTCAGGTACGGCAGGGACCCCAGCAGCAGCCCGCCCGCGAACGCGACCGTCACACGCGTGGATGACCCGATACGCGCGCTCCGGTCGGCCATACCGCTCAGGAGCGAGCCCGACCCGGCGGCCGCGACGGCGACCAGCGCCACCGCCCACGCCGCCACCCCGAGAAAGAGGGCGTCCATACTGGTGGCGACCCACAGCGCGACCGGCGAGAGCACAAGGAACGGCACCGCCCGGCGCGCGACGTCCTCACCAGCGATCACCCGCACGGTGACCGCGATGGCAGCCGCCGCCGAACCCCCAACCGCTATCACCAACGCAGCCGCCCACGCCGGACCGGCCAGCCCCATCCACTGGATCGTCCACAGAACCAGCATGGGAAGCGGCGGATGCCCCTTCACGTGCGTGGGAAGCGCCTGCATCTCCGTGGTGAAACCGCGCAGCCAGTCCAGGGGATCATCACCCATCGCGGGCAGCTCGGCGAGGTACTCCGTCGGGGTGGTCAGCGGCCGGGAAATGCCATCGGGAAGCTGGAGCACCACCGCCCAGCCCACTGAACCCAACCACGCGACCGCCGGCAGCGGCCGCCATGCCAACCGCCGCGCCGTCACCGGCAGGACCGCGACCCCGACCAGTCCAAAGGCCACCGCTGGCAGCAAGGGACGGAGCAGTAACCGAGCCTGGGCATGCAGCGGCGGAAACTCATCCACCGGCATCGCCCCGGCCCGGCGCAGGAGTGCGCCTATCCCGAATGCGCCGACGATCAGCGCAGCCCAGCCGACGAGAGACAGCCAGCCCACCCATCCCGGTTTCCGCCGCACCGGTCCGCCGCCATTCTGCATTCGGCGTGGCCATCCCGGACGTTGACGGGCTCCTACCTTCCGACGGGTACGTGAAGGTGGCCCGTCGCCCCACTCCGAAGAGAGCTGAGACCGGTCGTACCTTGAGCCGGCGCCTGACCTCGCCGACCGAAAGCGGATCATTCCTTCACCGTAGGTGTGGCCAGGCAAGGTATTCGGCTACGCCGTCACTGTGAAGGTTGATTTCGACAACCAGGCGCGCGAACGACGATGACGAAGCGCGGAATCAGTCTTGCCAGCCTGGCGCATGCGCGGGATCCGGCTGGACCAGAAGGATGTACAGCGCGGGCAGGTGCACCAGAATGCGGTCCTCGCGGATATAGAGGTTCTTTGGCCGCTTGGGATCCCTCTTGGGCCCGGGTGGCCATCGCCGTGGGCACCCGGATCCGGGTCCGGGCGATCTCCCGCTTGGACTGAACACCCAGCGAGATCATGAGCTGTTCGTGGTCTTCGGCTGCAAAGTCGATCCGGCCAGCCGGCCTCGGGCATCCACAACTGCACGCCGTAATGCTCGAACAACGGCGCCATCAGGCTGAACTGATTACCGTAAAACGCGGCGTAGCGCCGCTATGTAGAGGGCGGCCGTGGGCTGGTGCCAATACGCCGGCGAGGATGGGGTACAGGTGTGGTCCGGGGTCCACAGCGGCGGGCTGGTGACGATGCAGTCCACCGAGCCGCCGTCCATCTCCTGAAGCACCTCGCGGGCGTCCCCGCGGTCACCTGGAAAACGTTCGATGATCGCGCGGCGGCCCGAGCCCGGTCAGGGGACCAAGGCCGCCGCGCTGTGGTCAGTTCGGTCTTGGCCTATTTCACATCTGAGGTGTCCATGGCGAAGCGGCCGATGGTCCACGCGATCGCGGGCACGTTCTCGTCCAGGACCCGGAGGTTGAGGTTGGCCACTCGGTCGCACGCCTGGTGATAGCAATGGTCGTACTGCTGTCCCGCCTGCCCGCCGAAGATCTTGGCCTCCTCGGGCGTCTTCAGCCCGATCGTGCCCATGTCCATCCCGCCGACCGCTATGCCGGCCGTCACGAACGGTGCCTGGTCTGAGCCGACGCCCGTCACCGGCTCGGTCTTGAACGGCAGGCCGGTGCGGGTGAAGTACTGCTCGAACACCTTCGTGACGGTCGCCGATCCCGGTGCCTCCGGCACGTTGCCATCAATGAGGAAGCGGGCGAAGTTGGGCGAGGCGATCAGCTCGAAATTCTCGTAGAGGTCGATGGCGGACTTCTCGGCGGACGACAGGTGCTCGATGTAGTAGTCGGAACCGACGTCGACCTGCTCTTCTGCTCCCCAGAATGCGAACCGCACCTTGTTACGCACCCGGTTCTGGAACGGGGCGAGCTGCTTGGCCGTCTCCATCAGGGCAGCCACGCTGCTCACGTTGTCGTTGATGCCCGGCCCCTCGGGCACGCTGTCCAGGTGGGCACCGGCCATCACGATGTGGTCGGCAGAGCCGCCGCGCGTCTCCGCGAAGAGGTTGACGGTCGTCTTGTCCGCGAAGTGCCCGCGGAGTTCGAGGTGGAAGGTGACGGGCTGCTGCGCGGCGTCGGCGCTCAGTTGTCCGGCCTGCTCAGGCGAGATGGTCGCCGAAGGGATCGTGAAGTCCGACGGGGTGAAGACGTGCAGCCGGTAAATGTTCTTGGGGTCCGGCACCGGCAGGTACAGCAGCATCGCCCGGCCACCCAGCCCGGCGATCACCTTCTGCTGGTTGGTGTACCCGCAGGAACTGCGCGGGGTGACCACGATCGCGCCCTGTACCGGGAGCCCGTCGTAGTCCGCGGCCGTGCACCCGCTCGTGCCGTCCGCCTTGACCGGCGCGAAGACCAGGGGAGCCGTGAAACCACCCTCGGGGGTGACCGGCGAGCCGTCCATCATCAGCGTCCGGATCGTACGAGCGTTCGGCGCGGTCTCCTGGCCAGACTCGGCGTCGAACATGAACTGCCGATAGGGCACCGTCTGGCTCTTCACCGTGTACCCGGCGTCGGTGAGCTGTTTGGTGACGTAACGCGCCGACGCCTCGAATCCCGGCGTGGCCGTCGCGCGCTGGCCGCCGTTCTCGTCGGCGATCCGTTCGAAGACTCGCAGGTGCTTGAGGGCCTTCTTCCCGGACGTGGTCTTGGCGAGGTGGTCGGCCAGCCAGAGATCGTCAGCCCGAGCTGGGCTGGCCGCGGTCAGCGAGCCGGTGATGGCCACTGCGGCAACGGCGGCGATTAGGGTCTTCATCGGACTCCTCAGGTCAGATGGCGGTGCACGGTATCGGCCATCGACGCAGCCGATAGGGCAGACAGAGTGCGTCACGACCGTGACTGATGATCAAGCCCGATTGCAGAAGCGCGACAAAGGCGGAGGATTCCTCCGACTGCCCCGGGCGATCGAGATCCCGGACAAGCCGGATTTCATGCGTTTCCCCGAGAGTGATGGGCACGGTCGGACCACGCCGCTGATCGGTGACGGTCACGAATCCCGGTCCGACCCGGTAGTGACACAACCCGTACCGGTAGGCCGAACGCCACGACGGATCCCCGGCCGGTGGGGGCAGGTGATACAAGAGCCGGGCATCGCAGCCGAGACCACCCGCGCTCTCCCAGACGACATTGATGTCATAGCTCGCCGCCTCCCGCAGGAAATGCAGGAAATGCAGGATTCCGTCGTCAGCGCCGACGGTCTCTCGTATCCGTACCTCCCGCACGCCGGCCTGCCACAGCAGGTCTCCGGTCACCGCGTCCAAGCCGGGCGCGTACGGGGTCCCGGTGACGAGCAGCACCGGGGCGGTCGTGCCGCCCGCGAGGCATTGCGGCAGGTCCGACGCGCTCACCTCGACGCGATCACCGATCGCGGCGCCCGGCTTCCGTACGGTGAGTGTGGTGTCCATGGCTCACCCCACCTCGGCGACGCGCAGCGGCCTGCAGTTGGTGGCCAGCGCGACGACCCGGTCGCCGTCCTCGAAGATCAGCCCCGCGCCGCGGAGTTCACCGATCCATTGCCGCAGTGTCTCCTCGCTCACCGCGAACCCCTCTGCCGCCAGCTCACGCGTGAGGGCCGCGATCGTGCGGGGCCGCTCCATCAGCCGATACGAGCGGGCCTGGGCCGGATCGCTCAGGACGTACTCACATCGGGGCCGGCCCGCGCGGCCCTCCTCGATCACCAGCCCGCCTTCGGTCTCCCGCCAGGTCAGCGTGCTGCCCGCATGGCCGCGCCGCCAGGCCACGATGGCGGCCCGAAGGCCGGACGCGACGTCCTCATCGATGCCCTGCGGCGGCGCCTCGAACTGATACGCCACGTCTTCGAGCTCCGATTCGGACAGGTCGTAGACGTGCTGGTACATCCGCGAGGGACGTCGCTCGGCAAAACCCCGCTCGGGTGACTGGAAGTGCGGGCTGAACCGCTCAATGAGGATGCGGACGGGGCCGCCCGGAGGCTGGAGATGCACCATCGCCGGTATCTGCTCGATGACCGGCCAGTAGTCACTTGCCCGCTCGTCGGGGAACCCGTACAGGTAGTTCCAGTCCACGGTGAGCTGATGCTCATCGGCCGCGCGGAGCAGGAACACGTTCTGCGTGCCATGCACGCCCTTGTCCATGAGCCGCAGCGCACGGGAGTTCAGGCTCTCGATGCCGGGCTGGATGTGCGTCACGCCCGCGTCCCGCAGCACGGCGAGCTGGTCCGGCTTGAGGTTGGCCTTGACCTCGTACCGGATCCGCAGGTCCCAACCGGACTCCTGAATCCGCGGCATGAGTTCGGTGAGGTACGCGACGTCGAGGATGTTGTCCACGGTGACGATGTCGAGCACGCCGTGGGTCTCCACCAGGTGGGTGATGTCGTCCCAGACTTGTGCGGCCGGCTTGGCGCGGAACTTCATCGTGGTGCCGTTCAGGCCGCAGAACGTGCAATGGTGCTTCTCGCCCCACCAGCAGCCGCGGGCCGCCTCGTACA
The DNA here is from genome assembly GCF_040655075.1 of Actinoallomurus sp. NPDC050550. Taxonomy (NCBI): domain Bacteria; kingdom Bacillati; phylum Actinomycetota; class Actinomycetes; order Streptosporangiales; family Thermomonosporaceae; genus Actinoallomurus; species Actinoallomurus sp. NPDC050550. Next base: position 38,448 of record NZ_JBFAJC010000050.1, read on the forward strand.
GCAGCACCGGGCTCAGCCGTTCGGCGAATCTGCCGTTGCTGTAGGCCGACCACCAGGCCGTGAAGTCGGGGCGGGGCACCATGTCGATCGGCACCATGGCGGCGGGCGGTCCCGCGACGCTCTCGCCGTCGGGCCCCCGAGTGACCAGCCCCGGTACGCCGACCGGTGTGCGTCCCTCGCTCAGCGCGTCGAGCAGCGCGACGAAAGCGAGTTCGCCCTCGCCGCTCACGACATGGTCGATGAACGAGAAGTTGCGGTGCAGGGCCGCGCCCATCGGACCGTCGCAGTTGCCGCCCCCGAACACCACCTGGACGTCGGGGCGCAGCTGTTTGACGCGCCTGGCGACCGCGAGCGAAGAGACGTTCTGTTGGAACGTCGTGGTGAAGCCCACGAGGTCCGGCCGCTCTTCCAGGATCTCTCGGGCGGCCAGCTCGACGAAGTCGGCGGCGTGCTCGCGCATGCGCAGCGAGGCGCCGGGATCGAGGTTCCGTGCCTCCAGATAGGCACGGTACGTGTCCACGCGCCAGGCCGGATCGTCGTACAGCGCCCCGGCGAAGATCCACTCGCCCATCGCGTGCCAGACACCGCGGTCGGAGACGTAGGAGTACTCGGCCTCGGCGATCTGACCGCCGGAGACGTCGAGGAGGTATTCGGCCCAACGCAGGTTGCCGTAGTAGTCGATGACGGTATGCCGGTCGCGGCAGGCGCCGACACGGGCGCGCAGTAACCCGATGGGCAGGCACGGCGTTTCGAGCAGGTGCCAGGGCATCGAAACGAGGCAGATACGCATGAGGGCCTCCTGGGTTGGCTGAAGGGAGCCCCTGTACCCCGGGCACCAGGCTGCGGGGCACAGGGGCGATCACTGGGTTCAGTGCACGTAACGCATTGCACACCTCCTTTGCGTGTCAGGTGATGCGGGCCTCGAACCGAGATGGCCCGCGGAGGGTCAGGTTGCGCCGGTAGACCGGTGCCGTGACGGCACTGATCTGACTGCACTCGGCCGCGAGGATCTCGAAGACGACGCCTGCCTGGAGCGTCGCGAGAGATTGTCCGAGGCACGAGTGCGCGCCCCTGCCGAAGCCGAGATGCGGGTTCGGGTCACGCCCGAAGTCCAATGCGTCCGGGTCGGGGAAGCGCGCCGGGTCCCGGTTGGCCGCGCCCAACAGCATTGTGACCGCCTCGCCACGGCGGATGACCGTCCCGCCGATCGAGGTCTCCTCGACGCAGGCCCGGCCGTCGGCCTGCACCGGCGCGTTGTAGCGGACCAGTTCCTCGACCGCCGTCGGCGTCTCGGCCGCCGCGAACCGGCAGAGCGCGTCCGGTACCGCCGCCATCGTGGCAAGGGCATTGGCGAGCAGCCGCCCGGCCGACTCGAACCCCGCGTGAAGCACCGCGCGGAGCGTGTTGAGCAGGACCGGCCGCTCGATTCCCGAGTCCGCGCCGTGAGCCGCCACGTAGCCGACCAGACCGGCGTCCGCCGGATCGGCGAGCCAGCTTTCGGCGAGCTCGGCGAGCCGTGCGCGCGCCGCCACCGCCGGCTCGTGCGTCTCCGGCCACAACCCGGCGTCCATGCCGTCGACGATCGCCTGGGAAGTCGGCAGGAACCACTCGGGATCCGGTCGCGCGATGCCGAGCACCGCGACGATGGTGTCCAGGGCGATCGGGGCGGCGAACTCGGTGACGGCGTCGAACGAGTCCTGCCGCCTTACCGCCGCGAGCCGGTCGCGGACCAGGTCGGTGATCATCTTCTGAAGCGCCGAATAGTCGAGGGTACGGACGGCGCTCACCATGAAGTGGCGGATCAGCGTGTGCTCGGGTGGATCGAGCGACTGTATGCTGAGCAGCGGAGTCGGGATCTGCTCTCCCGTACGGCGCCAGTCCGACGCGAACGCCCGCGAGTTCCGCAGAACGGCCGCGCAGTCCTCGTAGCGCGTCAGAACCCAGGAGTCGATCGCCTCGCTCCAGTACACGGCTTCGGCCTCCCGCATCCGGGCGTACGCGGGATACGGATCGCGGAGTGTCTCCGGCTCGGCTAACGCGAGGATCCGGTCGGTCGACGGGGCTTCAGACATCGGAGCGACCTCCTGAGGACATTACGCGGCCCTGTCTGGCCGAGCTTCGATCAGGCAGAAACCGGAGGGCGCGGTCAACGTCTGTTCCACCGAGAATCCGGCCTGTCGAAGCAGTGCCTCATGCTCCTCGACGGAACGGCTCTGCCCCCCGAGGAGCACGAGCATGGCCAGGTCCCGGACCGCCGCTTCCAGCGCATCGTCGATCTTCAGCGCGTGCTCGATGAGAAGTAACCGTCCGCGTTCGCCGACCGAGGCCCGGCAGTTGCGCAGGATCCGCAGCGCCGATTCGTCGTTCCAGTTATGGATGACCGACTTGATGACGTAGATGTCGGCGCCTCGGGGGACCTCGGCCAGGAAGTCGCCCGCGGCGAGTTCGCACCGGTCCGCGACACCGCGATCCTTCATCGTCTGCCGCGCGACGGCGAGGACGGCGGGCTGCTCGAACACGATGCCGCACAGCTTCGGGTAGCGCACCAGGAGCTCGGCCAGCAGGGTGCCATCGCCCGCGCCCAGGTCGGCGACCACGCCGTCATCCGGGAAGTCGTACAGGCCGAGGATCTCCTCCAGGAAACGCTCGGTGTTCAACCGCATGGTGCGCGCGAATGACACCGCGGCGTCGTCGTCGCTATCGAAGTGGTGCCACAGATCACAGCCGTACCGGTGCTCGAAGGCGGAGTCGCCGGTCCGCAGCGCGAAGTCCAGTTCGGACCAGGCTTCGTAGTACTCCATGCCCGCCATCAGCGCGTGGCCGTAGAAGCTGCCGGTGTCACGGCGGAGCGGCTCCATCAGCGCCGTGCCGCGATACGCGTTCTCCCCGGCCGACTCGACGAGTCCGAGCCCTTCCAGCGCCCGCATGTACCGCCGCAGCGTCGGGACGCCGATCCCCGTCAGCCCGCTGAGCGCGGCGTCGGTGAGCGTCCGGTCCGCGAGATGGTCAGGGATCCGGAAACGGACCGCCGACGCCACCAACTGGGTACGGATATGACCGTCCACCAGGATGTTGAGCTGCTCGAACACGCCCATCAGAGCGGCGTCCGCCGCACCCGCTCGGTAAGCGTGTGCCCGTCACGCACGCGGAGCTCGCCGTAACCGGGATTGAAAGCGCAGGGATCAATCGGATTGACGACGTCAACGGTCGCGGCCACGTTGCCTCCACGTTGAACTCGCACTAGTGTCCGGCGTGCATTCATCCAGATGTCTGGATTATTACACGAACAGGCCTAAGCACAGTTTCATCCCGGTTTCACCTGCGTTTTGGCCGCCATCGGCCTCTCGTACAGGATTGACGTCTCAGGCAGCGCCTTCCATGCCTCCTTAGTCATCGGCCGGTGTCTCCGGCGCGTCGGCAACTGCTACCGTGTGCCGCTCGAATATTGAGTTATGGAGCCTGATCTGGGGTTATGCGGCGCGGTGGTATTCGTTGATCACGCCGGTAACGACGGCTTTTCGCCGGATGGGTCGTAGGTCGGTGAGCTCGACTGCGCGCGGGGTCGGCCTGGTTTCGGTGTCCGGTGGTCGCTGTCGCCGAGACTGGTGCGGGCGGTGGAGGTTGTAGTGGATCAGGTACTCGCGGAGCACCCAGGCCAGATGCCGTTCGCCGAGAAGACGAAGGGAAGGTCGGCAGTAAGGATCACGGGCCCCGGGGTCCAGTCACTCCTCGGACACACAGTTTGTCCATGTCCGGTTGTTTCCGGGCACGACAGAGCGCCATCATGTGCCTGGCCTTCGGCTGGGCACCAAGCATGGGTACCGCTTAGGTTCCTCAGCTGCACGCTGACACGCGTCCGTAGAAAGCGAACCGCAGCCCGCCTCCGCCTGGCTTCGCCACCGAGCACTGCCGCGAGTGCCCCCAGGCCAGCAGCGTTTCGCGAACAGCGCCGGTCAGGCAGTCCGGATCGCGGTGTGCAGCCATCCTGCGGCGGGCAGCCGTACGACGTCGGTGTCAGCGAAGGGGCGGAGAGCGGCCGCAATGGCGGTGTGGGCCCGGCTCAGCGCCTCGTCACCGGCGCCTCGGACGAAGGCGCGCAGGTTGCCGTTGAGCAGGAGGGCGGCGGCGTCGGGTGCGGTCGCATGGATCGTGCTGGCGAAGTCGAACGGTACGGCTGTCTGGCTTCGGAATCCTGCTGTGGTCAGGATGTCGCGTACCTGGTCGGGGTCGGTGAAGGCGGCCACGCCGGGGGCCTGGGCGGCCAGGTCCGGGGTGATGCCGGCGCCCAGCAACGCCTCGAAGACGGGGTTGTGCTGGGAACTGCCGTGGCAGACGAACACCAGGCGGCCGCCTGGTTCGAGCGCGCGGCCTATGTTGGCGAACGCGGCGACAGGATCGGCGAAGAACATCACGCCGGCCCGGCTGATGGCCACGTTGAAGGTCTCGGCCGGGAACCGGTGTATCTGGGCGTCGCCGAGCACGAAGGTCGCGTTGGGCAGGTTCTCCTCGGCCGTGCGGCGTCGTGCCAGGTCCAGCATCGGCTTTGAGATGTCGATGCCGGTCGCGTGGCCACGGTCGGCGCGGTGGGCGGCCAGGCGGGTGGTCTGGCCGGTGCCGCAGCCGATGTCGAGGATCCGGTCATCCGCTGTGATGGCGGCCGCGGCGAACAGGCGCTCGGTGAATCCGCCTGCCATCGTGTCGTAGCGGTCGGCGTTGTGGACCCAGTGGGCGGCGTCCTCGCCGTTCCACTGCTCGGCCTGGTCGGCGTTCGGGGCGGTGGAGGTCACTGGGACACCTCCTCGGTCAGCTTGTCGGCGAAGTGGCGGCGGCAGCCGGGGCTGCAGAAGCCGTAGGTCGTACCGTCGTGTTCAAGGGTGGCCACCATGTCGCTGGCGACCATGCCGCACACCGGGTCGAGGAGCATATTCGGATCGTCCGGGAGTGGGGTGTCGGTCTTGGCGTCGCTGATCATCTCTATGAGAGCCGATTCGCCGACGACCCGGCCGAACACCCCGTATCCGCCCTCCGATACGCCGATGACGTGCACCTCGACGCACGGCTCGCGATAGCACCGCTCAGGTTCGGGGTCGGTCTGCGAGAGCGCTCGGGTGATGCTCGCTATGAGGAATGCGCTTATCGCCTTGCGCCAGGGGCCGGGCACGTGGACGCGCGCCACGTAGCGCGGTGGCTCGGCCGGACCCAGCGGACGCCCGTCGACGATCCAGGTGCCGATCTCGTGTACGACGACATGGTTGATCGAGTCCAGGAAGTCCAGCACTCCGGGATTGGCGCTGGACGCCTCGCTGGCGCCGATCACGTCACGGATGGCGTCCACGTGGGTCAGCAGTTGCTTCATGGTGAGCCGCTCGGCAAGCCGTCGCAGCTGTGCGGCGTTGTACGTCCCGCGTGGGACGAACAGCTCAAGGAACATCATCTTCGAAGCCTCCATGGTCTCGGCTGAGTCGACGCTGGTCGGGCGCGTCGAACGGGCTGAGACCACACCATGGCCCGGTGGTCTGTCAGATGACTCTCAACCGAGTCTCAGCCGACTGCCGCGAGACTGCTGGGCGACGGTCAGCGCACCAGTCGACCGGCGATGGCGGCGAGTGCGTCGTCACGGCCGAGGCGCCGTCCACGGTCGTAGGCGGCCTGGTATGCGTCCGGGTCGAGCGTGGTTCGCAGCTCGTGGCTGAGCCTGCGGACGTCCAGGTTGCTTGTGGCCGGGGCACCACGCAACGCATGGGCCGCACCGAGCACGCAGGCGGCGTCCTTGGCGGCTCCGCGTCGCAGGGTGAGTTCCGCCACGCCCACCGCGACCTCCGCCACCATCGGCATGTCCGGCATCGAGGAGGCCAGCGTGAGCGCCTCCCGCAGGTGAAGGCCGGCGGTATGGAGATCGTCACCGGCCACGGCCAGCCGTCCTTGGCCCAACCGCAGCAACGCGTCGTTGAAGCCACCGTCGCCCAGGTGTCCGGCGGCCAGGTCGATCTGGGTCGTGGCTTCGGCCAGCTCACCGCGGTGCCGAGCCAGATCAGCCAGAGAGAGCCGGGCCAGCGCCTCGATGAGGCTCGGTACTCCCTCGTTGAGGACCGTCTGCAGTTCGGCGTGCGCCGCCGCCGACTGTCCGATCTGGGCATGCAGCATGGCCAGCCAGGTGCGCTGAAAATGATCGGTGCCGCCCAGGTCCCGGATTAGCGTGATCGACTCCTCCAGCGCCGAGACGGCCGCGTGGACATCGTCGGCCATGCCTTCGGCGAGCCCGAGATAAGTCAGCGAAGTGGCCAGCCCCCAGCGTTCCCCGGCGTGGCGAAAGGCCGCCGCTGCTGCCGCCAGGTCCCCCCGCATCGTCGCCGTGTCTCCGCCGGCGCCGGTCAGCATCGCGCGGGCAAGAGCCAGCATTCCTCGTTGCCAGGGATCCAGCGGCGGCTGTTGCCGGTCGATCGCGGTGAGGCCGGCGCGAACGTCGTTGTCGATCAGCGCCAGCAGTGCCGCCGCCAGCGTCGCCATCGGTTCGCCGGCAACACTCTCCGAGAACTCGACGACCGCTTCAGCCACTGAAGTGACCGCACCCATGTCCGGTGCGCGCCCGGCGAGCACCGCGTGGAACAGGTACTGCGCCGCCACCTCGATGCTCGCCGCCGCCGGCGCCGTCCCTCGGACGGTCAGCGTGGCGTGCAATCGCTCCGCAGCCCCGGCGTGGCCGTCCCGGATCGCCCAGAACAGGCCGAGCCCGGCGCCCAACCTCCTGGCCGTGGCGGCATCCCCCATATCCGCCGCGAAGTCCAGAGCGGCGAGCAGGTTGTCCTGTTCCGCCGCCAACATGTCGAGCCAGCGCAGCTGGCCGGCACCGCGCAGGTGGGGCGACGCGCGCTCGGCAAGCTCGAGAAAGCAGGCCGCATGCGCGGCGCGCACCGAGTCGGCCAGACCGCTGTCGGCGAGCCGTTCCAGGCCGTATTCGCGGATCGTGGCCAGCATCCGGTACCGCTCGCCCACCAGGTGCAGCAGCGACTTGTCCACCAGCGTGTCCAGCGTCTCCCACGCGACGCCCACATCACCGGCGGCCTCGGCGGTGAACGAGGACGGGAACACCGCCAGCCGAGCCGCCTGCTCACGCTCCGCGCCGGTCAGCAGATCCCAACTCCAGGCCACCACCGCCCGCAGGGTCCGATGCCGTTTCGACGCCGTACTCGCCCCTGAGGTCAACACCGTGAAGCGGTCGTCGAGACGGGCCGTGAGCTGCCCGAGCGTCATCACTCGCAACCGGGCGGCGGCCAACTCGATCGCCAGCGGCAGCCCGTCCAATCGCCGGCACACCTCGGCCACTTCGACCGCCGCATCCTCGGTGACCACAAAGTCGGGACATACCGCGACCGCCCGATCGGCGAACAGCCGTACCGCCGGGCTCTCCGCGGCTGGGGCGCCCGGCGCCGGCAGCGGCAGCGGCGCTACCGGGCACAGCCGCTCGCCGGCGACACCGAGGGGTTCGCGGCTGGTGGCCAGCACCCGCAGACGGCGGCACCGGGCGAGCAGCTCATCAACCAGGCCCGCGGCGGCCTCAACCACATGCTCGCAGTTGTCCAGCACAAGCAGTGCCTCGCTGTGCGCCAGCACCTCGATCAGGCGGCGCATCGGATCACGCGACCCGGCCGAAGCATCCGGCATACCGACCTCGCGTGGCCCCAACGCGGCGAGCACGGCGCGCGCGACGTCACCGGCGGCGGCCACCGGCGCCAGTTCCACCAGCCATACCCCGCCATCGACACGGTCCGTGATCCCGTCCGCGAAAACGGTCGCCAACCGTGTCTTGCCCACGCCTCCCGGGCCGACCAGGGTTACCAGGCGGCCTTCTCGCAGCCGCGCATGAATCCGCGTCAACTCCTCAGCGCGCCCGATGAAATTCGTCAGCGGTGCGCGCAGGTTGTCCTTCGGCCGACCCCTCTCGGGCCGGTCACCGCGCAGCACGGTCAGGTGCGCTTGCCGCAGCTCCGTCCCGGGGTCAGAACCCAGTTCGTCGGCCAGCCGACGCCGGATACTCTCGTACGCGGCCAACGCCTCCGCAGGCCGGCCATCGACGCTCAGCGCCCGTATCAGCAAGGCGCACAGCCGCTCGCGCAACGGATACGTCGCAGTCAACTCGGTCAACTCGGCCACCAAGGACGACGCCGGCTCCCGCCCCAGATCAGCCTCCGCCCGATCCTCAACCGCGGTCAGCCACAGCTCCCGCAGCCGGACGCCGGCCGCCACCGCGTAGGGCGCGTCGATCACGTCGATCAGCGGCTCGCCCCGCCACAGCGCCAGTGCCTCCCCCAACCGGTGCCGCGCCAGTTCGGCCTCGCCCGCCCGAAGCGCACGCCTGCCTTCATCGGCCAGCCGCTCGAACAGACAGGCATCCACGGCGTCCGGAGGTAGGTCAAGCTGATACCAGCCACTCCCGGACCGTACGATCTGCCCGTTCGGAAGCGCCTGCCGCAGGCGCCACACCAGCGATTGCAACGCTGCCGCGGGATTGGCCGGAGCCACCTCCGGCCATACCGCGTCCGCCAAGGAGTCCGCGGTGACCGGATGTCCGACGTTCACCGCGAGCCGGATCAACAGTGCTCTCAGCCGTCCGCCGCCGATATCCACCATCTCGTGGCCGTCGGCCACCTCCAGCGGCCCGAGCATCGACACCCGCATACCAACACTCTGCCACGGGCGATGACCCGAAGATCAGCAGCGTTCGTATCAGAGTTGGCCACGCACACGGCCCCGGCGAGCGGGGAAGGGCTTCTTGAACACACGCGACGGTGTGCTTGCCGAAAATCTCATCCACGCAGCTCAGGCGGCCCGTTCGGACGCCGCAGCGGCTATGCGTTCAGCGATGCTGTCGGCGGGGTTCTCGCCGCCCGGATGGCCGGGTAGAGGCCGGCGACCGCTCCGATCAGGAGCGTCGCGCCGATACCGGCGGCGAACACGGCGGGCGGCACCGCGATGGGCCAGCCGTTCATCCTGGCGAACACCGCGACGGCTCCGAACCCGATGGCCGCTCCGGCCACGCCGCCGAGCGCGGACAGCAGCAGTGCCTCGACGAGGAACTGGATCCGGATGTGTCCCCGTGTGGCGCCGAGGGATCGCCGGAGCCCGATCTCGTGGCGGCGTTCGAGTACGGAGATGACCATTGTGTTGGCGACGCCGATGCCTCCGACGAGCAGCGCGACGGAGCCCAGTCCGACGAGCAGGCCGGTGAACGTGAGGTTTGCGGCGTTCTTGGCCGCCAGGGCGTCGGAAGGTCGTGAGACGTCCACGTTCTCGGGGTTCTGCGGGTTGACGGTACGGGGCAGGAGGGCGCGTACCGACCCGACGTCCGCGTCGGCCGAGCGTTCGTAGATGGTGGTCGGCTTGCCATCCCAGCCGAACCGGGCCGTGGCGTACGCCTCGCCGATGAGCGCGGAGCTGTCCAGGTCTGGTGCGAGGGGAAGGGCGTCGAGGATGCCGATGACCGTGAACTGGGTGTCGCCGAGCCAGATCTGGCTCCCCGGGCTCACGATGCCGAGGCGGTCGGCGGCGATGCCGCCGAGTACGACGGTGGGGTAGTTCGCAGTGGCCTTGGTGAGCCAGGTTCCCTCCCGTAGCCGGCCGCCCAGGAGGTCGAGAAGGTCGAGGTCGGTGGCTCGCACATCGATGCCGCCGGTGTTGTTCGGGTCGATGAGCCGGCTCCGGTACACGTCCACGTCCTTCAGACTGGCGACCGCGCCGACCTTGGTGACCCTGCTGATCAGCCCGATCTTCCCCGGGGAGTCGGCCGGCAGGGTGGTGTCCTGGCCGTCGATGGACGTACCCGGCTTGATGGTCAGCAGGTTCGTGCCGAGCACGGCCAACTGGTCGTTGAGCCTGGCCCGGCTCGAGGTGGAGATGCCCACGACCGCGATCATCGCCGCGATGCCGATCGCGATGCCGAGCGCGGACAGGATGACCCGGGTGGGGCGTGCTCTCAGCCCTGCCGCGCCCACGCGGTACACGTCGGGGTAGAGCAGACGCGACCGGCGCGCGTGGGCCCGCTCGCCGTGGCTCATCCCGTCACTTCTCGGTCGTCGGCGACGATTTGGCCGTCGCGCACGCTGATCCGCCTCGGTATCCGTTCGGCGAGCCGCACGTCATGCGTGATCACGATGATGGTGGTGCCCGTCTCGTTGAGCTCCTGCAGCAGTTCCATCACACCCGCGCCGGAGCGCTGGTCGAGGTTGCCGGTGGGTTCGTCCGCCAGCAACAGCGCCGGGTCGGACACGGTCGCCCGGGCGATGGCGACGCGCTGGCGTTCACCGCCGGACAGTTGGTTGGGATTGTGGTGGAGGCGGCCCGCCAGGCCGACGCGGGTCAGGCTCGCCACGGCCCGGCGCCGCCGTTCGGCACGTGGGGTTCCGGTGTAGAGGAGACCGTCCGCGACGTTGTCGACCGCACTGACCCCGGATGCGAGGTGGAACTGCTGGAAGACGAACCCGATGCGGTACGCGCGCAGCGCCGACAGCGCCGCGTCGCTCATCGCGCCGACGTCGAGACCGTCGACGAGCGCGCGTCCGCTCGTCGGGCGGTCCAGCGTGCCGATGATGTTGAGCAGGCTCGACTTACCCGAGCCGCTGGGGCCGACGATGGCGGCGAACTCGCCCGGTGCGACCGACAATGAGACGTGGTCGACGGCTCGAACCGGTGGGTTGCCGTGGTCGCGGACTACCCGGTCGAGTTCGATGACGGAATCGTTCACAGCGCCGGTACCACGACTTTCTGGCCCGCGGCGAGCCGGTCGCCGGTCACTTCCACGAAGCCGCCGGCGAACAGCCCGGCCTCGACCTTGATCGTCTCGGTCCTGGCCGCGTCCCGGACCACCTCCACGCCGTACCCGCCGTCCGGCAGAGCGATGAGAGCCGAGACCGGCACCGTCAGGACGTTCTTGCGGCTGGCGGTGGGGAAGTCGACCAGCACCGAGACCTGTTGCAGGGCACCCGCGTCCGACAGATGGTCGAGGGTGATCGTCACCGGAACGACGACGGTCTTCTGGCCGCTCTGGTCGACCTGCTCGGGCGCGCCGACCCCGGAGATGGTGCCGGTCGTCGTCTTGCCGGAGGGCAGATCGACGGTCACGTCACCGCCCACCTTGGCCACGGCCTGGTTCGCGCTCTTGAGCTGGGCGGAAACGACCTTGCGGAGGCTCGACAGTTTCAGCACGGCCATACCCGCCGCGACCCGGTCGCCGAGGTGTGCCACGGTCTGCGCGACGCGCACGTCGCCGGAGGCGAAAACGACCTGTCCGAGCTGGATCGTCCCGGTCTCCTCCCACCTTGCAGGCGCCTTGCCATCGCCGGATCGCGGCCTTCGTCGCCGCGTCGAAGTGAGCGTCGGGCGCACCGGTGAAGTAGCCGAGCGTGGCGAGGCGCTGCTCCAGCTGCCGTATGTCCGGCCCGTCGGACATCCCGCTCTTCAGCGTCCGCCACATCGGGGTGTGTCTGGTAGTCGGCCTCCCGTAGGTGGGGGACTATGGCCTGCGCGGTGCAGTGGAGGCGTTTGACGCTGTAGGCCATGGTCAGCGGGTCGCCCGCGCGTACGGGGGTGGTGGTGAGTTGGAAGACTTTCGCGCCCTTGGCCGTCAACTGCGCGTAGGTCTGGTCCAAGCGGTACAGCGCGATGTCGGTGCCGGTCATCGTCGCGTACTCCAGCCGGCTGGCGTGGGCGGTGGTCTGGGGGTAGCCCTGCGGGCCGGCGATCGGCACCTGCTGGTCGGCGGGCTGGTCCACCAGCGCCTTTCCGGGCGCGGGCCGCTGGGGCTGCACGCAGTGACCGTTGGTCAGCATCAGCGCCCCATCTTGCGGCCGGGATGCCTGGCCTTGACCGGTGTCTTCAGGTGCATCAACGCCAGGTCCTTGCCGAAGATCCCCCCGGATCGTGGAAATCCGCCATCCGGTAGTAGTGGTCGACCTCGGCGACCTCACCACCGGAGGTGGTGTGCAGCGACCCGATGCGGACCTTCCAGCCACGCGGGACACCCACCTTCGCGTTGGTCGGGTTCGTGCCAGCGCAGTGGCTGGCGGTCAGCACCCATTGCGGCGCAAGGACCTCCACACCGCAGGCGTGCCCGTCCGGACGCGGTGGCGGGGGAAAGATCCCCTGGAACGAGCCCATGAACGAGTAGGGCTGGGTTGATTCGGTGCCGCCCTTGATGGCCTACGCCGGAACGGCGACCAACGGGATCGCGGTCAGCGCGAGTACGACACCAAACAGCAGAGAACGGCTTCGCATACGCCTCATGTTGGACACCGGAGGTATCCGGGCCGCCCCAACACTGTTTCAGTGACCGCTTAGGCCTGTATCAGCTCTGTATCAAGCAGCTCTGTGTAATAGCTCGTTTCCGATGACCACACGTGCGCGGGCCGATCGGCCCAAATCGGCCGCGACAGCGGCCATCGCGGCACCGCCGCGCCCAGCGTATTCGCCAGGCGTGCTACCGAGATACCCCCTCACAAGGACCGTCAATGGGGTGGTTGGCCAGTGAGCCAGGTTCTGAAGTCGAGGAGTTGGGGGTGGCGGATGCGTAGCTCGGGAATGTCGGCCTTGTAGCCGGATTCGGCGAACCAGAAGAACATGCGGGCTTCGGGGCCCATTAGGCGGAGCAGAGTCTTAGGGAGCGTCACATAGCGTTTGCCGGTGGCGTCGGCGATCTGCGGGACGGTGAGCTCGTCGCCCGCCAGTTCGAGGGCCCGACCAAGGTAGTCGTCGGGGTCGGCGAAGGCCAGGGCGGCGAAGATGCCGATGTCGCGGACGGCGATCATTTGGAGGGTACGGTCGCGGCCGAGGGTGGCCGCCATCATGCTGAGGCCGATCTGGGCGGCTCCGCGCATTGTGAACCCCTCCATGTAGCTGGCGGGACGCAGGATCGTTGCGGGGACGTCCAGCGTGTTCAAATGTTGTTCGATCTGCCACTTGCTGTCGAAGTGCGGAATGCCCCGGACCCGGTCGACGCCGCCGACCGAGGAGTAGACCAGGTGGGACACTCCGGCCTTGGCAGCAGCGTCGGCCAGCGCGATGCCCTGGGCGGCCTCACGCCGACCACGTCCCTGGACGCTGAAGACGCCGTGCACGCCTCGCATCGGTGCGGTCAGGGACACGGGCTCGTCCAGATCGCCGGCGACCACTTCGACCCCCTTGGCCTTGAGGGACGTGGCCCGTTCCGGCTGGCGGACCAGCGCGCGCACGTCCCAGCGGCCATCCGCGAGCAAAGCGTCGACGACCGCTCCGCCCTGGTTCCCGGTGGCCCCGGTCACGAGGATCCGTTCCATAGTTACCTCCTTGATAGTTACCGCCTTCACTATATAGGTGTTCACTTTATTCGGCTAGAATGATCGTCATGCCGTCAGAACCCGGCCAGGTCACCGCCGCCGAACTGGGCGAACTACTCCAGCGCGCCGCGCACGTCTTCGCCCGCCGCGGCATCGCTGCATTCGCCGAACACGATCTGTCGCCAGCCAGAGTCCGCCTGATCGTGACCGTCGGCGAGAGCCCGAGCATCAAGATGTCGGAGCTGGCCACCCGGCTGGCCGTGACCAACCGTGCCATCACCCCGCTGGCCGACGGGCTGGAGGCCGAGGGGCTGCTCGTTCGCGAAGCCGACCCCACCGACCGGCGAGCCTTCCGCCTCACGTTGACCGATCGAGGTCAGGACGTGCGGCAGACCATCTCGGCGCTCCAGCAGTCCGTCAGCGATCACATCTTCGGCGCAATCCCCCAGCCCGACCGCGACCACCTCGCCAGACTTCTGCGCGCGTTCCTCACCTGAGCCATGACCAGGCTTCTCACCGCCTGACCGTGCTCACGCGGCTCGACCAGGCCACCCGTCTACACGCGGGCGGGGATTGTGGTTCCTCTTGCCGGAGAAAAGGAGCCGCCGATGTGACCGTCCGGATTGCCGGTGAGGGGCGTGTCCAGTTAACGGTTCTGTCGCTCTGACCGTGCAGTCCCGGCGCACCCTACCCGGTCTTCTGCTCAGGTCCGGCGCAGGAGGCCGTTGACCAGATCGTCGAAGAGCGCGGCGAGTTCGTCGTCGGTGATGGCGTCGGGGCGGGTCAGCACCAGGTGTCCGAAGTGCTCGGCGGCGGCGACCACGGCGTGAGCCGTCCAGAGGTGATGTCGGGCGGTGGCGGCGTCCAGGTCGCGGCCCCTGCCGATGAAGTCGGCGAGGGCTTTGCGTACGACCTCGCGACCCTGCTCGATCCGGTCGAGGACGGGCGCTGGTGTCTGCGCGCCGGTACTCAGGACGGGCGTCCATGTCTGCGGGTTCTCGCGTACGGCCCGTGCCCATGCGCGGGCGATGTCTCCTGCGAGGTGCTTCGAGGTGAGGCGACGCGGATCCTGCGGGAAGGCGGCCAGGAGCTGGGTGACGGCATCACTCTGGGTCCGGTCGAGGAGCGCGGTGAGCAGGAGTGAGAGATTGGCGTAGGCGCTGTAGACGACCGGCTTGGTGACCCCTGCCTCCTGGGCGATCGCCTCGATGGTGAGGCCGGCGTACCCCTCGCGGACGATGAGCGCGAGTGCCGCGTCGAGCAGCTGCCGGCGGCGCTGCTCGAGGGGCATCCGGGGTGCGTACGCGCGTCGCTGTCGTCGCGTGCCCACCTCTGCCTCCTTCGTCACGCCGGACAGGGTAGCGGCCTTTGGAACGGGTGCCCCTTGACAATTACTACCGTCACGTAGCAATTTACTACGAAGCAGTAGTAAATGCGCCCACAGGGGACCCATGAAGCTGAACGCTCGCTCGTTGATGTTGCTGCCCGTCCTTGCGCTGGTGCTCGCGTCCGTTTCCGAGGCGCCCGCTCGATCGGCCTCGGCACCGCTTACCGACAGCTGGAAACCGCGACCCGCGCAGTGGCACAACACCGTGACGCGCAAGGACCTGGCGATCCGGATGAGTGACGGGAAGATCTTGCGCGGTGACCTCACGCTCCCGGCGACCGCCGACGGCAAGGTCGTGAAGCAGAAGCTGCCCGTGCTGGTGACGATCACGCCGTACAACAAGCGGCTGCCGATCGGCACCAACAGTGGCGCTCTCCTCGGCACCAACGTCCCTGCTGACTACTTCGTCGACCGTGGCTATGCGGAGCTCTGGGTCGACGCGCGTGGCACGGGCAGCTCCGAGGGCCGATGGTCTGCGTTCAGCGAGAGGGAGAACAAGGACGCTGGCGAGGTCGTGACCTGGGCGCACAGGCAGCCATGGAGCGACGGCAAGGTGGGCATGCAGGGCGGTTCCTACCTCGGCATCGAGCAACTCTTCGCTGCCGAGCAGCAGCCGCCCGGGCTGAAGGCGATCTTCCCGACGGTGCCGGCCGCCGATCCCTACCGCGACGTCACCGCCGCGGGCGGGGAGATGGACGCAGGTTTCCTGCCGCAGTGGTTCATGCTCGTCTCCGCGGCCGGCGCGATTCCCCCCGCGTTCAGCCTCAAGGAGCCGAAGTCGGCCCTGACCATGGCGGTCGACCACATCGCCGGCGGCGTCGGCGGCACCCTGCCGGAGGTGCTTTCGGGAGTGTTGGGCGGGGATGTGGCGTACGACGGCCCGTACTGGGCGGAGCGCAAGCCGATCACGCGCATCGACAAGGTGAAGGTCCCGACGTTCATCATCGGCGGTGAGTACGACATCTTCCAGCGCGGTGAGCCCCTGCTCTTCGAGGGAATCCAGCGCAACGGGACACCCGTGAAGTTCATCGATGGGCCGTGGAACCACCTTCAGGCAGGGTCGGGCAAGGGCAAGGAGTTCGGCGCCGCCGGCTACGGGTCGCTGGCCCAGCTCGAGCTGCGCTGGTTCGACCACTGGATCAAGGGGCAGGACACCGACCTGGACCAGATCGCGCCGGTGACCTACTACGAGCAGGGCACTGGACGATGGGTGCGGAAGCAGAAGTGGATCGCGAGCGACCTGTCCGCGAAGACCTTCAAGCTCTCCGGGTCCTCGACCGCCGCGGTCAAGTCCGGTGGCCTGACCACCGGAACCTCGGCCTTGGGGAGGTCGACACTCCAGCCGCTACCGGTCAGTGGCCTGTGCACGCGCTCGACCGACCAATGGACCGGCGGCCTGGCGAGCGCGGTGCTCAAAGACCTGCCGTGCTGGACCGACAACCGGCTCAACGATGCCACCGGACTCACCTTCGACTCCGCGCCTGCGACGAAGACGCTGCGCTTCCAGGGGCCGATCAACGCCCACCTGTACGTCTCGACCAGCACCGGCGACGGCATGCTGTCGCTGGCGGTCGAGGACGTCGCGCCCGACGGCAGCGTCCACCGGATCACCGGCGGCTGGGAGAGCATCTCCCAGCGGGCGCTGGACAAGAAGAAGTCACGCTACCTGGACGGCAAGATGATCCAGCCCTGGCACCCGTTCCTGAAGTCGACGAAGAAGGACCTGACGCCGGGCACGATCGCGCCGGTGGACGTGGAGATCTTCCCGACAGGTGCGGCCATCAGGCCCGGGCACCGACTGCGGCTGGCGGTCGAGGGCTTCGACGTACCTCACCTGGCGCCGCAGCTGGACGGCGGCGTCAAGACGCTCGGGCCGATGACGATCTACACCGGCGGCGATCACCCGTCGTCGGTGACGATGCCGGTGCGGGAGTAGCCGTCTGGCTCAGTCGCCGCTGTAGCGGTACCAGCCCTCGCCGGACTTACGGCCGAGCTTGCCCGCGTCGACATACTTCTGGAGCAGGTCGACCACGAAACGCGGGAAAAGCGCCGGGATAAACCACAAGGCCGGTGCGTGAGCACGGGTCCTATTCATCGGCCAGCCCTCACGACAATTATGAGAGCTTCGCCTCGCTCCATTTGTTCAGCGGCCGGCTCTTGAATCGAGTGAGGGTGTGACCGGGCACGGTACGTGACGGTCACAGCCGATGAAGATGCTCCCATGATCAGACCGGTGCCGGCGCGAAATATGATTCATCCGCACCTTCCACAGGCCGAATAGACGATAGAATTACGTCTCATGATGTTTCATCCGATTGAGAGCGTTCCAGCGGTTCGGCTGGCCCACATGCTCGGCAAGACCGAGCGGGTCAGATCGACGACCTACCACTACATGACCTACCCGATCAACAGCCCTCGACCGGCCGATGGCGTCGCGACCGTCCGCGCATACTGCGGCAACTGCGACACCACCGTGCTGGTCACCATCCCCTCCGCAGGGGAGATGCAGAAGCTGCGGTTGCGTCGGCTCGCCGTCGCGATGCCCGGCCTGATTTTCGGCATCGCGATGATTGCCGCGTACAACAGCTCGATCGGCGGCGGAAACGGGTTGTGGGTGCTCTTCGGCATCATCGGCTTCATCGTCGCGCTCGTCGCGTTCAGCATGTGGTGGAGCGACCACGGGGTCCGGGTCTCCAAGAGCGAGCCGGTGGTATCACAAGGTATGCACTCGGTCCGAACCCGTCAGCCGGATAGGACCAACGCCCGCTCCTGACCCGGTCGACACAACCGTGCCGCTCGAATATTCATAGAATGCGTATGCCGGGTTTTTGAGTTGCTCGAGACAGGAGGATTCAGGCGCAGCTACACCCTCGTTTGTGAAGAGCCGCTAAACCGACGGACTCTCGGCGACGTGAGGCCGGGCGAGCGCACTTGGATCACCACCGTGACCTTTCCCCTGGCCCCCTCATGACCTTGCGTGTCCTGGTCGCCGACGACCACGCCATGTTCCGCTCAGGTCTGCGCGCCGTCCTGGACACCCAGCCCGACCTCGCATGCGTGGGAGAGGCGTCGGACGGCCGGACCGCCGTGAGCGACGTGCTCCGGCTGCGTCCCGACGTCGCGATCATCGACATCCGCATGCCTCGGCTCGACGGCCTGCGCGCCACGGAGGCGATCCTCGCCGACCCGGCCAACACCACCAAGGTGATCCTGCTGACCACCTATGACTGTTCCACCACTCGGGTGCCAAAGACCGGGCGCCCGGTCCGGACCCCGAGCGGGGCAGTTACGCGTCGTTCGCCTCGTTCGCGGACCCGGACGGCAACGGCTGGACGCTGCAGGAAATCACGGAACGCCTGCCAGGCCGGTAACGCCGCTCGGATCCGAGCTGGCAGCTGACGGGAGAGAAGCCCATGCCTGTGACATTCGCTTCGGCGTTCGACGGGACTGCGGGCCGGCGCGCGGGCCGGCCTGCGCACCGCTCCGATCGGGTCACCTCCGCTCCGACAGGCGCTGGAAGTTCCGGCCTCTGACGTGCAAGGAAACAGGTCCCGGCCCAAGCCCTCCTGTTCTTTGACTCCCCCTGCCCAGCCACCTATGTTCCAATAGCCGACCGGTCGACTAATGACGGCGTCGGTTGCTATATCCCCCGATCCGATGCGAAGGCAGAACACAGTATGCGTAAAACCACTCTGGGCACCCACGGACCAGCGGTAGGCGTCATCGGCCTGGGCGCCATGGGGATGAGCTTCGCCTACGACATGGCCGCCCCGCGTGACGAAGTCACCTCCATCTCCGTCATCCACCAGGCCCTCGACCTGGGCATGACGTTGATCGACACCGCTGACGTCTATGGTCCCTACACCAACGAGGAACTCGTCGGCCGGGCCCTGGCCGGCCGCCGCGACCGTGCGGTGATCGCCACCAAGGTCGGCCTGGAGGCCATCGATCCCACCGGTGGCCCCGGCGGTTCCCCGCTGGTCAGGCCCAATGGCCGGCCCGAGCATGTCCGTGCCGCCATCGACGCCAGCCTGCGCCGCCTGGGCACCGACCATGTCGACCTCTACCAGCTCCACCGCGTCGACCCCGAGGTCCCGATCGAGGAGACCTGGGGTGCCATGGCCGAGGCGGTCGCGACCGGCAAGGCCCGCTACCTGGGCCTGTCCGAGGTCACTGTCGAGCAGATCCAGCGCGCCCAGGCCGTGCACCAGGTCACCACCGTGCAGTCGGAGTTCTCCCTGTGGACCCGCGACGTCCAGGCCGAGGTCCTGCCCTACTCCCAGCAGCACGGCATCGGCCTCCTGCCGTACTCGCCTCTGGGCCGCGGCTTCCTCGTCGGTCGCTTCGCCTCCTTCGACGAACTGCCGCAAAACGACCAGCGGCGACGTCTGCCGCGCTTCCAGCAAGACAACCTGCGAGCCAACCTCGACATCGCGACGAAGGTCCGCGAAGTCGCCGTACGGATCGGCGCCACCCCTGCGCAGGTCGCCCTCGCCTGGCTCGTCGCCCAGGGCCCGCACGTCGTCCCCATCCCCGGCACCAAGACCCCGAAATACCTCGCCGACAACGCAGGGGCCGCAGACGTCCGGCTGTCTCCGGAAGACCTCGCCGCCCTCGACGCCATCCCGGCCCCCGTCGGCGCCCGGTACTGACCGCCTGCTCATAATTGGCTCCTGATTCACTCAGTGTTCCGGTTTGGCGGCCCACAATTCCCAGGCGATGCCGTCGGGGTCGGGCACGGAGACGAATTCCGCATAACCGGTGTCCCGTACCGGTGAACGGGACACCCCGAGTGCGTCCAGGTGCCGGGTCCAGCCGTCCAGGGCGGCCCGGTCGGGAACGGTGAGTGGCCGATTCGGTCGTGGGGCAGGCGCTGTCGCGGTCGTCACTTCGTGCGCAGCGGGGCCAGGGCGTTGGCCCAGGCGACGACCTGGTCGATCATGGTGTTCAGGGCGTCGATCTGGTCGTCGTTGGGCTTGAACTCGCTCCAGTTCACGAAGTCGTGGACGAGGGACAGGGCGACCTGGGAGCGAACGTCGGCCATGTGGAGCTCGCCGACGATCAGACGAAGGTGCTCGACCGCGCGGGTGCCGCCGAGGGAGCCGTAGCTGACGAAGCCGACGGCCTTGTTGTTCCACTCCGCGAAGAGGTAGTCGAGGGCGTTCTTCAGCACCCCCGTCGTGGAGTGGTTATATTCCGGCGTCACCATGATGAAGCCGTCGTACGAGGCGATCGTGGAGGCCCAGTTCCGCGTGTGCGCCTGGGCGTACTGGGCCATCATCGGCGGAACGGCCTCGTCCAGGTGCGGAAGCGGGTAGTCGAGCAGGTCGATCAGCTCGAACTCGGCGTCACTGCGCTGCTCGGCCACGTCGTGGACCCAGCGGGCCACGGCCTCGCCGTTGCGGCCGGGGCGCGTGCTTCCGAGGATTATGCCGATCTTGGTCATGCCAAAGCCTTTCGATGCGGGTCCAGGACCCGGGGATATTCGTGCAGCGTCAGGCGACGCTCGGGCGGCGGGATTCGGCCGCCCGGTTAAGGCGAAGGTGAGGGACCGGGTTTCAGTGGCCCGCGCTCATGCCGCCGTCGACGTGGAGGATCTCGCCGGTGACGAACGGGGCGTTCTCCAGGTAGATCACCGCGTCCACGATGTCGCTCTGCTCGCCCATCCGGCCGACCGGGTGCAGGGCGGCGAGGAACTCGTGGGCCTCCTCGGGGTGCATGGGGGTCTTGATGGTGCCCGGGGAGACGGCGTTGGCGCGGATGCCGCGGGTGGCGTACTCGATGGCGAGGGACTTGGTGGCGGACTGCAGTCCGCCCTTGGTCAGTGAGGCCAGGACGGAGGGGACGCGGGCGTCGGCGTTGTCGACCAGGCTCGTGGTGATGTTGACGATGTGACCGCCACCCTGGGCGAGCATGCGCTCGACGGCCAGCTGGGTGATGCGGAAGAAGCCGGCGAGGTTCACACCGGTCACGGCGGCGTAGTCGTCCTCGGTGTAGTCGGTGAAGGGCTTGGCCACGAAGATCCCGGCGTTGTTGACCAGGGTGTCGATACGTCCGAAGCGTTCGACGGCGGTGGCGATGACGCGTTCGGCGGTGGCGGGGTCGGCGATGTCGCCCTGGACGGTCACGACGTCCACGTCGCCGGCGGGGGCGATCGTACGGGAGGTGGCGACGACGGCGTGGCCGAGCTTGCGGTACGCCTCGACCAGCCCGGCGCCGATGCCCTGCGATGCGCCGGTGATGACTGCGACCTTCTGGTTCTGAGAGTTCATGATGACCTTCGTCGAGATGAGGGCGGACGTTGCGCCGACCGTTGATAGTCGGTCGGTCGACTATTCGCAGTAAATGCACTTGGGCCTGGCGAAGTCAAAGGTCAAGGGGGGTCCGGACGGGACCGGGTTCCTCCTACTTGGTAGGAGATGGCTCCCAGTACAGGTCAGTGCGGTGGGGGGACGCGTGGAGGGGAGAGAGGAGGGCCGGGGCTACTGCAAGGAGCGTGGGCCGCGGTCGGTGAGAGCGCCGGGCTCTCACAAGGGAGGCAATCGGTCGTGGCGCGGCTCAGGGGACCGGCGGACGATGTTGACACGGCGGTCCCTACGCGAAGCGACCGCGCCCTTTAGCGTCGGAGCGGCATCATGCGAGAGTTTCTGGTGGAGATCACCACGACGGTTCCGGAGGGGACCGGTCAGGAGGAGGTCGCCCGGCAGCGGGCGGCGGAGGCGGTGCGGGCCGGGGAGTTGGCGGCGACCGGTCATCTGGCGCGGTTGTGGCGTCCGGTCGGTGAGTTGCGCACGCACCACGCGATGCGCCCCGCCGCGGTCGCGGTGGGGCGTCACAAAGGCGCAGGGCACGCCCGCGTGGCTGCTGCCCGACCCCGCGATCTCCGCCCCGATCGTGGGCACCCTCGGGAAGAGCCGTTCTCTGCGGTGCGCTCTGCTCTCTCGCGCACCGTCAGGCGTCTACCGCCGGCGCTTCCGGCACATGGACATCGAGCAGCGCCAGGCAGTTCGTCCACAGCGTGCCCAGCAGCCGAGCGTCGTTGTAGAGCTTGGCGAACAGCACCTGGCCCTCCAGTTGGGCGACGACCGAGCGAGCGGCCTCACGGACGTCGGTCACGCCGAGCTCGCCGCGGGCCAGCGCCTCGGCGATGACCGCCTCGACCATGTCCACCTGCGCGTCGAAGATCTGTTGCAAGCGTTCGCGGACCGCCTCGGTCTGGTTGCTGATCTCCAGACTGAGATTGCCGAAGATGCAGCCCGAGACGGTACCGCAGTCCTGCTGGCCGGCGAGCTGCGCGGCCTCGGTCTCCTCGAACAGGCGGCGCAGTCGCGGGAGGGGTTCCGCCGTCGTGTCGGTCAGCACGCGTGTCCAGTCCCGCCGCTGGGCGGCCCAGCGCTCGTCGAGGACGGCCAGGGCCAGGGCCTCCTTGGACTCGAAGAAGTAGTAGAAGCTGCCCTTGGGCACGCCCGCGGTCTTGCAGATCTCGGCCACACCCGGCGCCGAGTAGCCGCGCAGCTCAATGAGCGACTGTGCCGCGTCGAGGATCTTCCGCCTGGCGTCACTGGTTCGTCCCATACCAGTAATATACGACCGGTCGTCTACCATTACTAGACCGGCCGTCTACAAACATTGCAACCCGCGCTTGAAAGGAAGTCGCACGATGAGTCACCCGATGCACGCCGCGCTCGCCGGCTGGAAGGCCGCCTTCGACGGTCATGACCCCGACGCCATGGCCGAACTGTTCACCACCGACGCCCTCTTCCAGGGCTTCGGGCCCGAGCCCACCGTCGGCCGCGACGCCGTGCGCGCCTACTACAAGGCCGTCCCCCTCGATCGCACGGCGGAGGGGAAGGTTCTACACACGTACACCGTCGGCGAGGATGTGGCCGGCGGCTTCGCCGACGTCACCATTCGGAATCCCGAGGGCTGGCAGTCCCACGTGTACATGTCGCTCGTCCTGGTACGAGAAGGGACGACATGGCGGATCAACCACTACCACGTCTCGCCCGTCATGACGGAGTCCTGAGCAGCCGACCTCCGCCGCGCGGGCCGAGGCCAGAGTTCGGGTTGTCTACTCCCCGCCGGAGGCGGGGCGGTACGGGAACCGCGTCACCCAATGCGGGAGGTCGCGTTCGACGTCACTTCGCTGCTGGAGTCCCGCCTCGAACAGATGCCTCGCGATGTACTGCTGGGCCGGACGGTTCACCGCGGCCCGGAAAGCATCCATCTGGTCCTTGTACTCGGCCTCGGGTCGCTGCGTGGCGAGGTTGACGAAGTGCTTGATGTCCCTGATCGTCTGCAGGTCGAAGGAGGCGACGCGGGACGCGAACGCGTCGACGAAGCCGTCGAGGTCGCCGTCGGGCAGGGCCCGATTCACGTACCCGTACATTTCGGCGAGCGCTCCGTCGTAGTCGAGCCCGCCAAAGAGGATCTCGAAGGTCCGGCCCCGCCCGACCAGACCAGGCAGACGTGAGGAGGGTCCGCCACCCGGGATGGCTGCCATGCCGATCTCAAACTGACCGACGATGGCCCTCTCGCGGCTGGCGAAGCGGATGTCGGTGGCGAGGAGGAATTCGCTTCCCGCGCCGCGTGCCCTGCCCCTGATGGAGGAGATGGTCGCCACGGGGAGGGAGCTGAGACGGGCCAGCAGCGCCGTCCACGGGTGGACCTCCTCCGGGTGGGCCAGGACGTGCTTCACCTCGTCACTGTCGGACAGGTCGTAGTGAGCCAGGTAGAAGTCGGGATCGGCGCTGTCGAAGACGATGACCGCGAGACTGTCACTCGCCTCGACGCGCGCGAACAGGGCATTCAACTCGCTCGTCATCGTCGCGTCGACGAGATTGACGCCGATGGGGGTCTCGTGAAGTACAAACTGACCGCGAAGCAAAGCCGGAATACCCTCGTGGTCTCGGCCGGCTTCCTGGTCGCGGGCTCGTTTGTGCTGTGGTGGGTGACGGCGCTAGTCTCCGAAAGAGTTTCGGGCGGATGAGCGGGGTGCACTGGCGTGAGTACGGAGGGGAAGGCGCAGCGGGACGCGCAGTACGGGCTGCTGACCACCATCGCCGGCGAGGCGGGGGTGTCGCTGTCGACGGTGTCGAAGGTGGTGCACGGTCGGCGGGATGTTTCGGCGGTCACCCGGGCCAGGGTCGAGGAGTTGCTGGCGCGGCATGGCTATCTGCGGCCGTGGGAGTCCGGGAAACGCCGGCCGACGCAGGTGATGGCGGTGTTCCGTGATCTGTCCGGCCCTTACACCCTGGAGATCACCCGCGGGATCGTGGAGGCCGCCGCCGAGATCGGGGTGGACGTCGTCCTGGGCACGACGGGGCGGCGGTCGATCTCGCAGTGGCTGGAGGAGTGCGTCGCCCTGGGTGCCGAAGGTCTGATCATCGTGATCTCGATGCTGACCGAGCAGGACCAGCGCCGGATCGTCGAGCGGAAGCTGCCCGTCGTGCTGATCGATCCGTTGCACGCGCCGTCGCCCGACATCCCCAGCATCGGCGTGACGAACTGGAACGGCGCGCGCGCCGCCGTGCAGCATCTACTGGAGCTGGGGCACACCCGGATCGGCATGGTCGCCGGCCGCTCGCACTCGCTGGCCGGGGCGGCGCGCCTGCACGGTTACCGGGCGGCGCTCGAGGAGGCCGGGCTGGCCTACGACCCGGTGATCGTGCAGTCGACCGACTTCGACTACGACGAGGCGCTCGCCGCGACCCCGCAGATCCTCGACGCGGACCCGCGGCCGACCGCCATCTTCGCCGCCAGCGATGCCCAGGCCCTCGGCGTCCTGGAGGCGGCCCGGCGTCACGGCGTCGCGGTTCCCCGCGAGCTGTCGGTCATGTCGTTCGACGACACGCTGGTGGCGGCGATGGCCAGCCCGCCGCTGAGCGCGGTGCGCCAGCCCTTCCAGCAGCTCGGGCAGGAGGCGGTGCGGATCCTCATGCAGTTGGCCGACGGCCGGGCGCCCGCCTCCCCGCGGATCGAGCTGGCCACCGAACTCGTGTTGCGAGACTCGACCAGCCCGCGGTAACGCCGAAACTCTTTCGACATCGGCCGGTGACATTCGACACAGGCTCTCGAATACTTGTCGCGCAGTACCCCGCCCCTGGCGAAAGGAAAAGACGTGCGCGCGATCCAAAGACGTCTCGTCGGCCTGACCATCGCCCTGGCAATGGCGCTCATCTCATTTGCCGTGACACCCGCGGCCCATGCCTATGGCCCGTCCGTGCTTTATCAGCCCCCTTCCGGCGCGCAGGATTATGGCGCGCTCTATCCGAAGACGGTGGAGCTGCACCACAACGGCTCGCTGAACGGCTCGCTGCTCGCGACGTTCGAGCAGCCGGCGACCACGCCGGTCTTCCCCATCTACCGCAGCACCGACAACGGCGCGACGTGGGCGCGGATCAGCTCCGTCGCCGACACCGTCAACGGCTGGGGCAACCGCAACGGCGCCTTCCTGTACGAGCTGCCGCAGGCGATCGGGAGCATGCCGGCCGGCACCATCCTGTGCGTCGGGCTGTCGGCCCCTTCCGACAAGTCGGCCGAGCGGATGGAGATGTACAAGAGCAACGACGGCGGCCTCACCTGGACGTACGTCAGCAGGATCGCGACCAGCGGCGGCTACACCACGACGCCGATCTGGGAGCCGTTCGTCATGGTCGCCCGCAACAAGCTGATCGTCTACTACTCCGACGAGCGCGACAAGGCGAACAACAACCAGCGGATCGTGCACCAGACCAGCACCGACGGCGTCACATGGAGCGACGTCGTCAAGGACGTCGCGCCGACCGACAGCAACCTGCGGCCCGGGATGCCGGTGGTGTCCAAGCTGGCCAACGGCAAGTACTTCATGAGCTTCGAAGTGGTCAACCTCTCCGGCACCCCGAACTACTACAAGATCAGTGACGATCCGGAGAGCTGGAGCCCGACCGGCCTCGGCACCAAGCTCGACAGCGGCGGCAGCCCGTACAACGTCGTGCTGCCCGACGGGAAGCTGGTCTACAACTCCTACGGCTCCAGCGACGTCTTGGTCAACACCGCCAACGGGACCGGCACCTGGTACCGGGAGCACACGCCGATCCAGGCCGGTTACAGCCGTACGCTGCAGTACGTCTCCGGGACCGGCCGGGTGCTCATCATGTCCTGCGGCGGCTTCTGGCAGGGCGTGGTGAACACCATCTACTACGCCGACATGGATCTCGGCGACTCGGCGGGCCCGTACTACAAGCTGGTCAACCGCAAGTCCGGCAAGGTGCTCGGCGTGCTCGGCGCAGACCTGGCCGACGGCGCCGATCTGGTCCAGTGGACGGACACCGGCGCGGCCGACCAGGCCTGGCATCTGACGACCGCGAACGGCGTCACCACGCTCGGGAACCGTGGCAGTGGCCGGGTCGCGGGCATCTGGCAGTCCGGCACCGCCGACGGCGCTCAGGCCGTGCAGTGGCTCGGTACCGGAGCCGCCGATCAGCATTGGCAGCTCGTGGCGGTGGGCTCGTACTACAAGCTGGTCAACGCCAACAGCGGCAAAGTGCTCGGCGTACTGGGCGGGTCCACCGCCGACGGCGCCGAGGTCGTGCAGTGGACCGACACCGGCTCCCTCGACCAGCAGTGGCAGGTCGTGCGGGTGAGCTGATCGAGCCGGGCCCGCAGCGGAAACCGCTACGGGCCTCAGTCCCGGACGACCGTGACCGGCACGTGGTGCCGGCGCAGTGCTCCGACGGAACGTACCGACCCGACCAGCTCGACCGCGGCGTGCGCCGGGGTGTCCAGGCTGGACGAACCGGCCCGCAGCAGGATCTGGCCCGGCTCGACGATCCGGAAGCCGTCCAGCCCGGTGAAGGCCAGCCGGTCGGTGTCCACTTCGAAGCGGAC
The DNA here is from genome assembly GCF_040655075.1 of Actinoallomurus sp. NPDC050550. Classification (NCBI taxonomy): domain Bacteria; kingdom Bacillati; phylum Actinomycetota; class Actinomycetes; order Streptosporangiales; family Thermomonosporaceae; genus Actinoallomurus; species Actinoallomurus sp. NPDC050550. The sequence continues at coordinate 65,007 of NZ_JBFAJC010000050.1, forward strand.
CTCGGCCCCGGCACCCGGATCGAGCGCGACCTTCGCGAAGCCGAGCAGCCACCGGACCGGCCGGCTCACCTCGGCCACCGGGTCGCCGGCGTAGAGCTGCACGACCTCCGCGCCGGCCCGCGCACCGGTGTTCCGCACCCGTACGGACGCGGTGAACGCTCCGTCGACCGGCACGTCGGAACGGTCCACAACGAGCCGGTCGATCTCGAAGCTGGTGTAGGACAGGCCGTGTCCGAAGGGGAACGCCGGGGTCGGGTCGAGGTTGGACAGGGCGCTCTGCCGGTCCGCCAGGGGCGGGTGAAGGTAGGTGTACGGCTGGCCGCCCGGGGTGGCCGGGATCTGCACGGGCAGCTTGCCGCTGAAGCCAGCGCGCCCGGACAGCAGCTCGGCGACCGCCCGGCCGCCTTCCTCGCCGGGCAGGAACACCTGCACCATGGCCGCAGCGGCCGGGCGGAACCGGCCCACCGCGTACGGGCGGCCACTGTTGACCACCAGGACGACAGGCCGGCCCGTGGCGAGCACCGCCTCGACCAGTTCCTCCTGGACCCCGGGCAGCCGCAGGTCCTCGACGTCGCAGCCCTCCCCCGAGGTGCCGATGCCGAACATGCCGGGCCGGTCGCCGACCGCCAGCACGACCAGGTCGGCCCGCTCGGCGGCGGCGACCGCGGCGGGAATGCCGGACCGGTCCTGCTCCCGGACCGGGCAGCCGACCGCGTACTCCCATGTGACATCGGGCAGCTCGGCGGCCAGCGCCTCCCGCAGCGACACCGCCTCGACACCGACGTCGGGGTGGTCGGACAGCACGTGGTTGGGGAAGCTGTAGCAGCCGAACATGGTGCGCACGTCGTCGGCGCACGGCCCGACCAGCGCGATCCGCCCGGACGATGGCAGCGGCAGCGTGCCGTCGTTGGACAGCAGCACCGCGCCGCCCTGTGCCACCTCACGGGCCAGCGACCGGTTCGACGGCTTGTCCAGGTCGAGCGTGCCGGCGCGCAGCGCGGGCGGCCGCGGGTCCCAGCCGGGGTCGCACAGGCCGAGCATGATCTTGTGCCGCAGCACCCGCCCGGCCGCTCGGTCGATGTCGTCCTCCGCCACGTCGCCACGGCGTACGGCGTCGACCAAGTGGGGGAAGCCCCGCTGATCGGGCAGCTCGACATCCAGTCCCGCCCGCAGCGCCAGCGCGCCCGCCGCGGCCATGTCCAGCGCGACCTGGTGGGCCGTCACCAGGAACGGGATGGACCAGTAGTCGGAGACCACCGTCCCGGCGAAGCCCCACGTGTCACGCAGCACCGAGGTCAGCAGCCACCGGCTCGCCGCGGGCGCCTCGCCGTCGATCTCGGCGTAGGAGTTCATCACCGACTCCACACCGGCCGCGACCAGCCGTTCGAACGGCGGCAGCACCACGTCGAACAGCTCCCGGCGGCCGATGCGGGCCGGGGCGTGGTTGCGGCCGCCCATCGACACCGAGTACCCGGCAAAATGCTTGAGCGTGGCGAACACCCCTGCCTCTTGCAGGCCCAGGACGTACGCCTCGCCCATCTCGCCGACCACGTAGGGGTCCTCGCCGAAGGTCTCCTCGCAGCGGCCCCACCGGTAGTCGCGGATCACGTCCACCACGGGTGCCAGGCCCTGGTGGACGCCGGCCTCGGCCATGTCGGCGCCGATGGCGCGGCCGACCCGGCCGATCAGTTCGGGGTCGAAGGTCGCCGCCATGCCGAGCGACGTCGGGTAGATCGTCGCGCCGTACGCGGTGAAGCCGGTGAGGCACTCGTCGTGCGCCATCGCCGGGATCCCGAGTCGGCTCTGCGCGACGACCTGCCGCTGGCGCTCGGCCAGTAGCTCGGCGTGCTCGGGGGCCGGCCGGGGCATCGTGCCGTACGGCCTGGTGAGCTGACCCAAGCCGTACCGCGCGGTGTCGGAGAGCTCGCCGACCAGGCCGAACAGGCTGGTGCCCGGAGCCACCTCGGGACCGGCGGGCTCCACGTCTTCCCAGGCGCTGCACAACTGGGCGACCTTCTCCTCCAGGCTCAGCTCGGCGAGCAGCGCCGCCACCCGCTCTTCGACGGGCAGCTCTGGGTCGGCCCAGGCCAAGGTCTGGGCACGGGTCTCAGGGCAGGTCTCATCGCGGTCCGGCGTTGTGGCCGTCATTAATCGCTCCATATGCAGACGGATATGTTCGGTGGAACGGGGGGCTTACTTGGAGAATCCGGCGGTCAGTCCGGCCACCAGCTGCCGGCGGGCCAGCATGTACACGGCGAGCATCGGGAGCGTCGAAAGGACGACCGCGGCCATGGTCGCGGGCACGTCGATGCCGAACTGCCCGCGGTAGAGCGTCAGCGCGAGTGGCAGGACCGCCTTGTCACTGCTCTGGGTAAGGATCAGCGGGAACAGGAAGCCGTTCCACACCTGGAGCCCGTCGTACACCGCGACCGTGATCAGGGCGGGACGGGCCAGCGGAGCGGCGAGCGAGGCCAGCATCCGCCAGTCGCCGGCGCCGTCCATCGCCATCGCCTCGAACAGCGAGCGCGGTACGTCGCGCAGGAAACTGACCAGGATCAGCACGGTGATGGGGACGGCGAAGGCCGCCGAGGGCAGCACGATCGCGAGCAGGCTGTCGTACAGGTGCATCCGGATGATCAGCAGGTAGACCGGGATGATCACTGCCTGCAGTGGGATCGCCAGGCCGAGCAGGAACAGCCGGAAGTACAGCCGGGACCATCGGGTGCCGTGGCGCACGATGACGTACGCCGCGAGGAGCGACGCGCTGATCGTGATCGCGACCGTGGCGGCGGTCACCACGACGCTGTTCAGCAGGTACGTCCCGAACCCGCCCGACAGCACCGCCCGGTAGTTCGACCAGGTCGGGTGGGACGGCGGTGACAGCGGAGGGGCGGTGACGAAGTCGGCCCGATCGCGAAGGCTGGTCACCACCACCCAGTAGATCGGCACGATGACGATCGCCGTCCACAGCAGTGTCGAGGCGCAGGCGAGGGCGCGCCGGAGAGCGGTCACAGGCCCTCCTGCCGGCTGTCCATCCGGGTGAAGCCGGACAGTCGGGTGGTGAGCAGCGACAGCCCGAGGCCGGCCAGCACCAGGATGGTGGCGATCGCGCTCGCCCGGCCCATGTCGTGGGCCTGGAACCCGGTGATGTACATGGCCAGCGGCAGCACCCGGGTGGCCGTGCCGGGGCCTCCGGTACCGCCCGACAGGACGAAGATCAGGTCGAAGTAGGTGAGCGAGCCGACCAGGATCAGCGTCGTCGACGTCACGATCGTGTAGCGCAGCTGCGGCAGGGTGACGTGCCGGAACATCTGGGAACGGGTCGCGCCGTCGAGCGCGGCCGCCTCGTACAGCACGACCGGGATCTGCCGCATCCCGGCCTGGTAGAGCAGCGCGTGGAACGGGATGAACTGCCAGGCGATCACGAAGATCACCGTGTAGAGCGCCAGGCTCTGCGACCCGAGCAGCGGCCGGGCCAGCCAGTGCAGGCCGGGCTCGGACCCGATCCCGAACGAGGGGTCGAGCAGGGCCTGCCAGGTCAGCCCGATCGCCACCGCTGACAGCAGCAGCGGCAGGAAGAACAGTACGGCCAGCACCGACCGGAGGCGGCGGTGCGGCGCCTGGAAAATGCCGAGCGTCAACGCGATCGGGGTCTGGATGAGCCAGCTCACCAGCATGACCTTGACGGTCAGCCACAGGGAGTCCCAGGTGGCGCCGTCGGTCAGCACGCGCCGCCAGTTCGTCAGGCCGGCCCAGCCGACGGAACCCAGGCCGTCCCACTTCGCCAGGCTGAGCACGATGACCCCGATCAGCGGGACCACGCCGAACAGGCCGAAGAGGATCAGCGCGGGAGCCGCCATGACGGCGCCGGTCACCCGGCGCCGTCTCCGCGCGAGAGCATGTGCGGACAATCTCAGCCCGCCTTACTCATGTTCTGGCCGAACTGCTCGGGCGTGATCTGCGCCAGGAACGACTTGTCGACGTTGGTCAGCAGCAGGTCCGACTGTGACGACGACAGGTCCTGATCCCAGGAGAGCTGGAAGGACGGGGCCCGCTGGACCAGGCCGTACACGAACTGCAGCCAGGCCTTGTCCGGCGACGTGGACAGCTTGCTCTCCAGGCCGTTGACCGGGGGCACACTGCCGCTCGCCAGGTAGGCGTCGACCTGAGAGGCGTTCAGGACGTACTGCTTGAGGTACGTCATCGCCTCGGCCTTGTGCCTGGTGGCCGCGTTCACCGACAGGAAGTTCGACGGGTTGCCGACGATGTCCTGCGGGTCGCCCGCACCCCCGCTGATCGTCGGGAACGTCGTGTAACCCAGCTTGCCGCCGGAGATGAAGGCCGGGGACGCCTTGGCGATGTTGCCGTACTCCCAGGTGCCCATCACCTCCATGGCCGCCTTGCCGGTGTAGAGCAGGGCGGTCGAGGCGCCCTGGTCGTAGGCGACCGACGAGGCGTTGCGGCCGAACGCGCCCGCCTTGACCAGGCCCTGCAGGATCTGGTTGGCCTTCGTGACGGACGGGTCGCTCCACGCCGAGCGGTCACCGGACTCGATCTTGGAGAAGACCTGGGAGCCGCCGACGCGGTCCAGCAGGTACTCGACGTACATCAGGGTCGGCCACTTGGAGTTGGCCGCCAGCGAGATCGGCGTGACGCCCTTGGCCTTCAGCTTGACGACCGCGGCCAGCAGCTCGTCGTAGGTCTTCGGCGGCTGCACTCCGGCATCGGCGAGGACCTGCTTGTTGTAGTAGAGGACCACCGGGGCCAGGCCGTTGGCCGGGATGCCGTAGACCTTGCCGCCGAAGGTCGCCGTCTTCAGCACGCTGGGGGTGAACCGGCTCGTATCGACGTCCGCGCTGGTGATCTCATCGACCTTGCCGGCCTTGACGTAGTCGTTCAGCGCCCCGCCGCCCCAGCTGAAGAAGATGTCGGGGGCCTGGTTCGCCCCGAAGGCCACCCGGAGCTTCTGCTTGTAGTCGTCGTTGGCGTACAGCTGGAGAGTGATCTTCTCCTTGGGGTGGTCCTTGTTGTAGGCGTCCACCGACTGCTTGAGGATGGTCTGGTCCGACAGGGCCCACATCGTGAGGCCACCGGACGACGCGGTGCCGGCCGGGCCGGCGCTCCCGCACGCCGTCACCAGGGCGGCCGCCGACACCGACGCGAGGGACGCGACCAGCCGCCGGACACCGGCGATTCGAGGTCTGCGCATCGTGAAGCCTTTCTCATTCGCCCGAAAGCTTTCGGAAGGACCGAAGCATGCGAGCACACTGACACCCAGGTCACCGGCCGGACAAGAACTGGGAATTCAGCAGTTCCGAAAGACTTTCGACCTCTGTGGGGACGGACCCGGCGATGTGCCGGGTCCGTCCCTTGTACGCGTGTGAATTAGAAGCGGGCGGCCGCGAAGGTCGCGGCCTGGCCGGCGTCGGCGCCGTAGCTGAGATGCGCCAGGATGTTGGTCCCGGCGCCGCAGACCGGGTCGCCGGAGGCGCAAAGGTCGAGTGTGCGGGCCTGGTAGGTGCCGGTGACGCTACGGCCGATGGCCCGGATGGGGTTGCCGAAGAGCAGCACGGCCTTGACCTTGGGCTCGATCGTCGCCGGGATCGTTTCGGTGATCGGGCCGCCGACCACCGCGCATCGGCGGAGCGGACTGCTCGGGCAGTACGGCGGCGACCCCGATGGTGCGGGGCGGTTCCCAGCCCGCCGTACGGGCCAGCGCCGCGATGGCCGCCTCGCTCGCGGGTGGATCGGCCACGATCAGGTCACGCAGCCGGGCCCGGTCACGCTCACGGTCCGAGCGGGACTCGTCGGCGAACCCGCGCGCGGCGGCCGCGGAGATCTCGTCCAGGAAGCCGAACAGCATGTCGGTCAGCGCGGCCAGCGTGTCCCTGGACCAGTCCAGCCGATAAGCGTCCGCAGCTCGGGATCGACCCCGCGCAGCGCACCGACGACCAGGCCGCACGTGAGGTTGCCGGCGGCCAGCGGATCGAAGCCCTCCGCCCCGATCGACCACTCCATCCACTGCTGCATGTCCTCAACGCTAGCCATGGCACGCGGTCGAATCGATCTCCTGCGTTCAGGTGAGAAATAGGTGCACTCCCGCCTCCGCGACGTCTGAATCGGTGCTTGCGAATTACCACGTTCGTTCGGTGCGTCTGGACCTGCTCATTGGTTTCCTTGTCCGCACCAGCGTTGGATTCACCAAGGAGACATGCACGTTGTCGAAGAAGAACTGGGCAATCGGCGCGACTGCGGCCGCCGTTGTCTTCGCTTTGTCCGCCACTGCCGTGTCGGCTGCCCAGCCCACCCACACGGCCGAGCAAGCCGCAGCCGTGGCTGGTCACGGTGCGAAGCCGACCGTGGTCCTGATCCATGGCGCGTTCGCCGACGCGTCCGGCTGGGACCGGGAGGTCGCCCAGCTGAAAGCTGGTGGCTATCAGGTGATCGCGCCGGCCGTGCCACTGCGTGGTCTGGCCTCTGACGCCGCATACGTCACCAGCCTGGTGCGCAGCATCAAGGGACCGGTCGTGCTCGTCGGGCACTCCTACGGCGGCGCGGTCGCCACCGAGGTGGCCGCGAACGACCCGAAGCAGATCAAGGCGATCGTCTACGCCGCAGGGTTCATCCCGGCAAAGGGCGAAAACGTGCTGCAGTTGAGCAACAAGTTCCCGGGCTCCCTGCTCAGCCCGGCTACCAGCTACACCGTGAACGTCCCCGGTGGCACCGACCTCTACATCAAGCCCGCGGACTTCCACGCCGCGTTCGCCGCGGACCGTACCCCGGCCCAGGCCGCCGTGGCTGCCGCGACGCAGCGCCCGATCACCCAGGCCGCGGCGGGTGACCCGGCCGCCGCGAGTGTTCCGGCCGGTATCCCGCTGTACGAAATCGTGGCCGGTCAGGACAAGATGATCCCGCCGGCCGCTGAGAGGTTCATGGCGCGACGCGCCCATGCGACCATCTACACGGTGAACTCCGCGCACGACATGCCGGTCTCGCCAACGACGCCACGCTCCCCTCCGACCTGGTCACCTTCGGTGAGGTCGGGCTGGCCGGCGAGGTCCGCGGCGTACAGGCGGCCAAGCGGCGCCT
>NZ_JBFAJC010000051.1:0-69326 GCF_040655075.1 Actinoallomurus sp. NPDC050550
TCATGGCCACATCTTCCCCCCAGCTCCGGCCTGGAGGCACTGACACTGCTGAGATCGCCTCCGGCCTTCCCCCAAGCTGCGCGGCCTCGGTGATGCGGCGCTTGGCTTCATCTTCCTGACCGACCAAGTCGGCGCTGACTCGCGCTGTCGATCCCCGGCTCGACCCGATAAAGGTTCACCGCCCCTGACTTCCAATCGGGCTGCCCGGTGATTCACCACGGACGTCGCGTCAACACATGAACAACATTCCCGGCCATTCCCGACAAGTCGGCGCGCCATCTGTATGATCGCCCGCCATGGCACAACGAGAGGTCGAGCTCGCCGGCCGGGGACGCAGGTTCCTCGCAGCACTCATCGACGGGCTCTGCATTGCGGTCCTGAACTGGCTGATCTTCCGTAGAACCGCTCCCAATGCCTCGTCCTCTATCTCGTCCTCCGTCGCGTACCTGCCGATCGCGTTTACGTATTTCTGGGTTCAGCACGGCTGGTGGGGTCAGACGCTCGGCAAGCGTGCCATGGGCATCAAGGTGATACACGTGAACTTCGACGAGATCGGGTGGCGAACCGCCGCATGGAGGGGCGGGTTCGGAATGATCTTTTCCCTGATCACCTGCGGAGTTGGCGGGTTCATCGACTTGGCATGGATCCTCTGGGACCCCGACAACCAGACCCTCCACGACAAGGTTGCCAAAACCTGGGTTGTGAACGTATAGCACGACGATGCCGATCGCTACAGCGATCTACCCTCCATATGCGCGTAGGCGCTCATTCGGCAGGAGGTCCCGCAGGGGGCGATCGCTGCCGCCCCGCTTCCGTTCTCGGGCCGTGAACGGCCCTGCGGTACGGGTCGGGGTTGCCCCCGAATTATGGCGGTGCTGTCGCTCTTGGCCCCACCCGGCGGGCTGGGTTCGGCCCCACCGTGTAGCCGGGCGGTTACGGTTTAGCGAGTTCTGGCTCCACCTGAGGTGTTGTAGCTCGCCCGAACCCGCAGGCCGGCGATGCCGGCGATGGGATTCTCGATCACAGGTGCGTCTTCTCGGCACGCACGGTCATGCGTTCCACGGGCTCCCGCCCGCCCGCACCCGAGACCTCTCGCGCTTTCCCCCGTACGGTGTCACTCTTCGTACAAGCAACTCAATCAGACAGACAGCCTCACATCAAACTTCTCATAATAAATAAATGGGGCAGAACCGACATCGGAACAAATAGCTTGTAGGCGACGGTGAACGTCCACCGCTTGGGTCGATCGGCCCGCGGCCCATCACCGGGAGGAAGGTTCTGGCTGGTCATTGCCTCTATGCTCGTTGCCCATTCTCGCCCCCGCTCATGCCAATTAGGGAAATTAATCCCCTTATGTCCCATTTCGGCTTGATGTGGAGGGACCCGCATGTCGGTTACCGCAGGGACTTCAACGGTTGTGGGGCGGGGAGAGTGATCATGATCACGCCCCATTCCGGAACGCCTTCGGTGTTCAATGCGTCAATCTTGGCGTTCACAGCCCCCCGGCTGGAACGGCAGGGGCGTGTCCCTAGCACCCCCTTGCCAGTCGCTGCCCCGACATCACTTGGAAGGAATCTCTTGCGCAAGTCTGCACAGCGAGCAGTACTCGCCCTCAGTGCGGCCACCGCGGTCGCCGGATCCGTCTTCATCAGCAGCCCGGCGATGGCGGCGTCGTCACCGATCGCGGCATGCGGCGGCGGCAAGTACCACGTTGTCGGCCATCACGATTTCAAGAAGAAGGGCAAGAAGGTGGCCACCACCTTCCTGCTGTACAACGGCAAGACCAACTGCGTGATCACGTGGAAGGCGCACCCGGACAAGAAATACGTCTCTGCAGGAATCGCCAAGTACGGTGACAAGAACTGGACGTGGCAGCACGGCTACTTCTCCACCTACGCAGGCCCGGTGAAGCGCTCGGCTCGCGGAGCGTGCATCGTCTGGGGCGGCGACTACGACCACAGCCGCCGCTGGACGCTGAAGTGGGGACACTGCGGCAAGTGACCTGCGCCTGAGCTGAAGGGGCGTGGTGGGGCGAGAAGGACGTCGACCGCGACGGCCAACCCACCCGCCCCTACGCCGCATACCCGACCCGGGCGGGCGGACCGTCAGCCCATCCGCCCACGCTCCGTTCGGCATTCTGGTTCTACGGACACGTGCCGGTCGAAAAGCTCCGCGAACTTCTCATGTTCGCTCCACGACTGCTCGATCAGAACTGCATCGGCCGCTGTTCCTGGCGGATCGGCGTGCAGTGAGGGGGAGGAGAGTCACCATCGTCTGGCTTGTGCGCACCATCGCGCGGCGCCACGGATCCGGTAGACGATTGGCGGCGGCCAGGGCCTCGGCGTAGGAGCCGGTCGATGAGGGGTCGTCGTAGGTCTCGAAGGCCAGGCGGGCGGCGAGGGTGCACGCGGTGCTGGAGATCGAAAGCAGCTGATCGCGTAGATCGTCAGGCACATGTCCGGCGAGAAGCGCGCGGCATGACTCGATGATCGGTACGAGCCCGAGCTGAAGTCGTACGAACGGTACTGCTCCGACACGGCCGTTGAGGTCGGCGACGGCCGTGCCGAGTTGCGCGATCAACTGTTCGTCGGTGTGGCGGGGATCGGCCAGCGCCGGCACGAGGGAAGCCGTAAGGCTCGGATTGAGGAAGGCGAGCAGACCGCTGGTACCGCTCGTCAGCGCGTCGGCCACCAGATTACGAAGCTCCGATATCCGCGCTGCCTCGATCCCGTACAGGGCGGACACGGTCATGAGTTGATCGAAATCCGAACCGGGGCCGAGGGCCGTCGTCCCGCCCTGATCGGCATAGACGCGGGCCAGCAGGAGTTGATAGCGCTCGCCAGGACGTACCGCCTCGTTCTCCCAGCGCGCGATGGTTCGCTGAATGGTGCTCAGACGGGCTTGGGCGACGGTGGGCATACGAAGGCGGCGGGCGGCATCCCTTAACGCGCGAGCCTGGTCCAGCAAGGACCAGCCCCGACCGATACGCAAGGTACGCAGGCGCTGGGCACCTCGCGTCCTCCGAGGCGTACCTCCGGTGGTTGTCCCTCGGACGTCCTGCCCGTGATCGATTCGGGCTGACGGTCTCACCGGAAGGCGAGCGCGTGTGGCTTGATGACCCGATCGACCTGGTCGGGCCGTAGCGGGCGCACCTCAAGGGGGCGGCCGACGCGTCACTTCTGGGCGGGGACGTTCAGTGCGTCGGTGAGGAATGCCGTGACGAGGGCGCTCGCGTGGGGCCGGCACTCCTCGAAGTAGGCGTGCCGGGCGCCGGGGAGGATCCGGGTCCGGCTGTCGCGGATGCGGGCCGCGAGCAGCGGGGCGTTGGCCGCCGGGGTGAGTCGGTCCTGGTCGCCGTGCAGGATGAGCGTCGGGGCGCCGACGCGGGGGAGCGCGTCCCAGGCGTCGTGCCGGTTACTGGCCAGCAGGTGGCCGCGGCGGGCGTACGGGGGCATGTCCGGGTCGCCGAGCGTCGTGTACGGGCCGGGGTGCTTCGCGGACCAAGTGGGGGTGTACATCAGGTCCAAGAGGGCGTGCCGCGACGCCTCCGGGTCGGCCTGGGCCAGAGCGCGCCGTACCGAGGCGTCCCGTTCGATCGCGTGCGAGCCGCCCGGCGAGGTGCACCCCAGAACGAGGCGCCGGACGCGGGCCGGATGGCGGGCCGCGACCCACTGGGCGACGCGGCCGCCCATGGAGGTCCCGTAGACGTCGGCCCGCTCGATCCCCAGGTCGTCCAGGACCGTGATGACGTCCTCGGCGAACACTTCGGTGGAGTAGCCGTCCTCGGGCTTGCCGCTGTTTCCGGTGCCGCGGCAGTCCAGGGTGATGGTGCGATGCATGGCGTGGAAGTCCTCGCGTACGCCGTCCCACCAGTGGTGGTTGTTCGCCTGCCCGGCCAGGAGCACCAACGGGCATCCGGCGCCCTCGTACTGGTAGGCCAGGAGCGTGCCGTCGTGGGCGCGAGTGGACGCGTGCCGGCGCTGGTCGTGGACTGTCATGCTTTCCTGCCGGGGAGTGAGGAGAACGATGAGCACTGTGGACATCCTGTCGGAGGACGAGCGGTTCATCGTCGGCACGGTGCGCGACTTCGTCGATCGGGACGTCAAGCCGGTCGTCCGGGAGCTCGAGCACACGAACACCTATCCCGAGGCCCTGATCGAGCGGATGAAACGGCTCGGCGTCTTCGGCCTGGCAATCCCCGACGAGTACGGCGGGACCCCGGTCTCCACGTCGTGCTACGTGCTCATCACCGAAGAACTCGCCCGTGGGTGGATGAGCCTGGCCGGCGCGATGGGCGGGCACACCGTGGTCGCCAAGCTGCTCCTGCAGTTCGGTACCGAGGAGCAGAAGCGCCGCTACCTACCGAAGATGGCCACCGGTGAGATCCGGGCGACCATGGCCCTGACCGAACCCGGTGGCGGCTCGGATCTGCAGGCCATGCGGACCGTCGCCCGCAAGGACCCGGACGGCTACCTGGTCAACGGGTCCAAGACCTGGATCACGAACTCGCGCCGGTCGCAGCTGATCGCCCTGCTGTGCAAGACCGACCCGGACGCCGAACCCGCCCACGCGGGCATCTCGATCCTCCTCGTCGAGCACGGCCCCGGGCTCACGATCTCCCGCGACCTGCCCAAACTCGGCTACAAGGGCGTCGAGAGCTGCGAACTGGTCTTCGAGGACCATCGCGCGGGCCCCGACGCCGTACTCGGCGGCGTCGAGGGTCATGGATTCGCGCAGATGATGAAGGGACTGGAGACCGGACGACTCCAGGTCGCCGCCCGCGCCCTGGGCGTGGGCCGGGCCGCGCTGGAGGACTCTCTCGCCTACGCCCAGGAACGTGAGGCGTTCGGAAAGCCGATCTGGCAGCACCAGTCGATCGGCAACTACCTCGCCGACATGGCCACCTCCCTGTCGGCGGCGCGGCAGCTCACCCTGTACGCCGCCCGGGAGGCCGACGCCGGACGCCGTGTCGACATGGAGGCGGGTATGGCCAAGCTCTTCGCGTCCGAGACCGCCATGCGGATCGCGCTGGACGCCGTACGCGTCCACGGCGGGTACGGATACTCCACCGAGTTCGACGTCGAGCGCTACTTCCGCGACGCGCCGCTGATGATCGTCGGTGAGGGCACCAACGAGATCCAGCGGAACGTCATCGTCCGCCAGCTCATCGCCCGCGGCGGCCTCGACTGACGAACGGCTCGCCAGAGCATCACGAATCCTGGCGATGGCGGGTCACGGCCAGGCGGGACAGGACGATCGAGCCGGCCGTGATGCCGGCCCACATCGGTGCCATGAGGACGTGAAGGACCCCGAGCCCGCCGATCGCGTCGAGGCGGTAAAGGGCCACCTGGGCCGCCAGGCTCACGAAACTCACCAGTGCGATGACCAGAGTCGTCCGCCGGTAGAAGCGGTGCAGCGGCCGGTGCGAGCGCCAGTCCCTCGGGCCGCCCACGACGCGGTTCGCGACCAGGCCGGCCAGGGGGCGGCCGGCGAGGATCGACAGGAGGCATGCCATCGTCGCCGCCGCGGGCACCAGCATGGGCAGGAGGAAGAAGCTTCGCGCCTGCCCGGTGCCCGCCGCCACGGCGGCGCAGACGATGGCGAGGAGCGTGCCGATGACCGCGTGCCTGACGTGCCGCCGAGCGCGCAGACGCCATGCGAGGACGAGGACTCCGGTGACGGCGGTCGCGATCAGCGCGGATCTCAGCCCGCCGATGGCGTCGGCTGCCACGAAGACGATGGTGGGGGCTGCCGTGGTGACCAGTGAGGAGGCCTGGCCGCCCGGTCTGAGCGCCGCCCTCGCCGCCTCGCGTACGGGCTCGCCGTAGGAAGTCCGTCGGGGAGCCGTGTCAGGCCGGGTTTCACCGCGCGAGGTCGTCATGGGTGCCTTCGTGCCGCGTGAGGTCTGCGGGATCCGCCGATGTGCTCGCTGCGTCGGAGCGGTCCAGCGCGCGGAGCGCGAGCATGCCGCCGATGCCGGGGATGACGGCGCGTACCGCGATCCCGGTGGTCCGGCTCGGGTCGCGCCAGGCGGCGAAGATGCCGAAGAGCCAGGCGATGCCGTGGACGGGGCCGACCAGGGAGGCGATCTGAGGAACGTTCGCGGTCGCCATGTTGCCGAACAGGATGGCGAGGCTGACCAGTTCGACGATCGCGGAGACGCGCAGCGGCGTGCGCGTGGGCCGTCGTGTCGGTGTGGTGGTCGCGGCGATGGGGTCACGCTCCTGTGCTGGAGCCGGGGCGGACGATCATCAGGATGGTGACCGTGGCCCACAGCAGGTTGAAGGTGCCGGTAAGCATGGCCAGCCGTCGGATCTGGGCGGGCTCGATGCGTGTCGCGGTGTCGGCGTCGGCGCCGCTGCCGGAGCCGCTGCCGTTCAGGCCGGCGATGGCGATCTCCTGAGCCGGGAGGACCAGCAGCGCGAGCACGATCGCGGCGACGCCGGTCAGGACGATGGAGACGATCAACCAGGCGCTGCCCAGGACGTGCATACTGCTCGCCGTCGCGAAGCCGAAGACGGGGACGGCCAGGCCGACGCCGGCGTAGACGCGGCAGATGCGGTGCAGCAACCGTACGGCGCCGACCGATTCGGGCTTGTCGGGTGCCGCTGCGGCTTTGCGGACCGCGGCGGGGAACATGCTGCCCGCGACCGTGACCGGGCCCACGGCGATGACCGCCGCGAGTACGTGGAGGATGAGGAGGACCTTGCTCATCGCCGGGTACGCGCTTTCGTCGGAGGGATGGGGAACGGGTCAGGCGCCCACCGGGGTGGGCCCGTGGTCGCGCCAGGCGACGCCGCGGCGCTCGTGTTCGAAGAGCTGCTCCACGGCTAGTGCGACCTTCGGTCCCACTTCCCGCTCCAACAGGTACAGGCCCAGGTCCAGGCCGGAGGTGACGCCGCCGGCGGTGACCAGGTCACCGTCGTCGACGACGCGGGCCCGGGTGACGTTGACGCCGCTCGCGCCGAGTACGTCCAGGCCCTGGTGATGGGTGACGGCGTTGCGGCCGTCGATGAGCCCGGCCATCGAGAGGATCAGCGAGCCGCCGCAGACCGTGGCCACGGTGGTGCCGGGCGCGGCCAGGGCCTTGGCCAGCAGGCCCGGGAGTCCGGTGGTCAGGGTCCGGCCGAGGATGGCGGGGATCGTGGCCTCCCGCTCCGCGTCGGTGAGATCGTCCTCGCCCTGGGGGAGCGACCTGCCGGCGGCGCCGGGGACGACGATGAGGTCCGCGCGGTCCGGGTCCACGCCGGCGGTGGCCGTCAGGGAGATGGCGGGGATCCCGCTGCGAACCTCGCCCGGGCCGTCGGCGGTGACCAGTTCGACGCTCACCTGGTCGGTGAATGCCTTCGAGGCGCTGAAGACCTCGAACGGGGCGATGACATCCAGCGGGTCGAAGCCATCGAAGAGGACAAACTGGGCGAGCATCGGTGCCTCACATCCGTCGTTCCGTCACTACCGCGCTCACGCTAGGAGACGTGGCGGGTGCGGGCCATCGGCTGGATTGACACATTGCAACGGATTCTCGCCAACGCACTGACCTGGCTTGTCACGCCTACCACCGGTGTGACGCACGACTACGCATTGGCCGGAACTCGGCGTACGCTGCGCTCGTGCATACGGTGGCGATCCTGGTGATGGATCATACGGTCGTCTACGACATGGCCATTCCGGTCGAGGTGTTCGGCCGTGTCCGCCTGCCGGACGGGCGCAGTCCGTACCGGGTGCGGATCTGCGGGACGCAGCCGCAGGTGCCGACCGAGACCTTCACCATCCACGCCCCGTGGGGGCTGGACGCTCTGGCGGACGCCGACACCGTCATCGTGCCCGGCTGCAGCGAGACCGCCGGCCCGCCACCGGTCGAGGCGCTGGAGGCGCTGCGGGACGCGGCCGCGCACGGCACGCGCATCGCCTCGATCTGCGCCGGTGCCTTCATCCTGGCCGCCACCGGGCTCCTGGACGGGCTGGCCGCGACCACGCACTGGATCGCCGCGCAGTACTTCGCCGAGATGTTCCCGAAGGTCGACGTGCGGCCCGACGTGCTGTACGTGGACAACGGGCAGCTGCTCACCTCGGCCGGGGCGTCCGCGGGACTGGACCTGTGCCTGCACATGATCCGCCGAGACCTGGGCTCGGCCGTCGCGGCGGACGCCGCCCGGCTGGCCGTCACCCCCCTGGAACGCGAGGGCGGCCAGGCCCAGTACATCGCCCACGAGCGACCGGCGGTGCCCCGCGGCTCGCTGCTGGAGCCGACACTGACCTGGATCGAGGACCACCTGAAGGACGACATCACCCTCGAGGGCATGGCCGCCCGCTGCGGCATGAGCACCCGCACCTTCAGCCGTCGCTTCCGCGAGCACACCGGCACCACACCGCTGCAGTGGCTGCTGCGCGCTCGGGTCCGGCGGGCGCAGTACCTGCTCGAGCACACCGACCACTCCGTGGAGCGGATCGCCGTCCAGGCCGGCTTCGGATCCGCGACGGCCTTCCGCGAACGCTTCAAGCGCGTCGCCGGTACGACCCCGCAGACCTACCGAGCCGCCTTCCGCAGCTCCCGCTGAACGAGCCGATCAGGTAAGGGCGGAGACGATCTGCTTCGTGGCTTCGGCGATCAGGGAGTCGACGGGCGGAGTGTCGTATCCGGCTCGGTCCGACATGATGGCCAGCACCAGCGGGGCGGTACGGGGCGGCCACACGACGGCGATGTCGTTGGCCCTGCCGTAGTCCCCGGTTCCGGTCTTGTCGGCCACCGGCCAATCTCTGGGCAGCCCGGCCCGGATGCGTTTGACGCCGGTGGTGTTGCTTACGAGCCAGTCTTTGAGCAGGGCGCGTTTGTCGGCCGGCAGCGCGTCGCCGAGCACGAGCGCGCGGTGGTCGGCGGCGATGGCGCGGGGAGTGGTGGTGTCACGCGGGTCCTGGGGGCGGAGTCTGTTCAACTCGGGTTCGTAGTCGTCCATTCGGCTGACGGTGTCTCCGAGCCCGCGTAGGTAGGCGGTCAGCTGCGCCGGGCCGCCGATGTCGCGCATCAGCAGGTTGCCGGCGGTGCCGTCGCTGTAGCGGATGGCGGCGTCGCACAGCTGCCCGATGGTCATCCCGGTCGCGATGTGATCCTTGGTGATCGGCGAGATGGAGTTGACGTCGGCTCTGGTGTAGGTGACGCGTTTGTCCAGGTGACCGAGTGCGTTCCCGTGCAGGACCGCCGCCGCGGCGAGTGTCTTGAAGGTGGAGCAGAACGCGAATCGCTCGTCCGCGCGGTAGGCCACCGTGGTGCCGGTACCGGTGGCCAGGGCGTACACGCCCAGGCGGGCCTTGTGCTCGCGTTCGAGCGCCGCGAATCGCGAAGTGTCCGGAGATCCGGCGGTGCCCGGAGAGCGGCGGCCTGGTGCCGGGGAGGACCCGGAGGCTGAGCGATGACCTGTGCCGCACCCCGCCAGCGGCAGGAGGACGGCGGCGGCCAGCAGCGCACGGCGGGACGGGCCGGACTGGTCGAACGACATCAGGTGGCACCTGCCTCACTTGCCCGGGATCCCGGACCGGGTGGACGACGACACCGCCGAGCAGACCAGAGCCGAGCCAGCGATGTCTACCGCACTCGTATCTATAGAAGAACGGATATCAAGGCTGGTCGCCAGGGGAGGCGCCCGTGGCGTCGCGACGACTTACCGTCTCGCGTCGAGGAATGGCCTGACTCGGCATTGACCAGTGAGAATAGGCTGCTCGATATCATTTCCGCTCCGATACCGTATTCGATTAGGACGCCACCGCATGCCCGTCGGCGGCACGACCGCCTCCCACCCGGCCGCTTCATCGCGTACGGCCGGGCGGGACGCCACGGACCGCCGGGCGATCGCGGTCGTCGTCGGTGTTCAGGTCGCCGCGGCGCTCGGCTACTACGCGGTGATGGGGCACCTCGTGGCCCATCTGCGGCGCGATGCGGGCCTGCCCGCCGGAACGATCGGCCTGGTGCTCGGCACGCGATTTCTCGTCCAGTCCGCACTACAGCCGCCGCTGGGGGCGCTGATCGACGTGCTCGGGGCGCCTCGCGCCGGGCTACTCGCCTGCGCGCTCCGTACGGCGAGCTTCGCGCTGCTGGCGACGGCGGACGGGCCGCTCGGGCTGTTCGGCGCGGCCTGCCTGCTCGGCGCGGGCGGCTCGCTGTACGTGCCGGCCGTCCAGGCCATCATCGCCGGGACGTCCCCCGCGCGCCGTCCCGTCGGCTTCGCCGCCTACCTGGTCAGCGGGCAGGTCACGGCCGTGGTGGCGCCGTTCGCCGGGCTCGCCGTGCTGAAGGGCGGCGGCTTCGGCCCCCTGGCGGCCGGCGCCGCGCTGTGCTGGGCGATCGCCGGCGCCCTGTTCCTGGTCCAGCGCCCCCGACCGTTGCCCGGGCCGGAGGCGGATCCGGTTCTCGATCGTCCCGGAGCCGGTACGGGGATGGAGACGTTCCGTGGCATGGCCGCCGTCGTTCGCGACCGGGTGTTCCTCCGGTTCGCCGCCGCGACCGCCGCCGGCATGCTGCTCGCCGGGGAGACGACGGCGGTCGTGCCTCTCAAGGGCTTCGGGCCGGGCCGGACGACCATGTTCTTCTGCGTCGCCGCCGCGTTCACGGCCATGGTGCAGCCGTGGTGCGCCGCCGGGAGCCGCGCCGACCGTCCGCGCGTTCTCCAGGCGGGACTGGTGCTGACCAGTGCTTGCTACCTGGTGCTTCTTCCGCTGGACGGGGGCGGCGGTGCGCCGGAGGCCGTCGGCCTGGTGGCGGCCGCCGCGCTGGGCGGAGTGGGGCAGAGTCTCGTGCAGTCGTCGATCTTCCAGTCCATCGCCCGTTATGCGCCGCCCGACAGGGTGGGCGCGTACCTCGGCGTGTCCTCCTGTCTGTCCGGCATGACGGTGTTCGCGGGCGATTTCGCGGTCGGAGCACTCTTCGACGCCGGGTCCGCGGCGGCGGCCACCGCACTGGCCGCCCTCGCCGTCCTCGGGCCGGCGTCGGCGATGGCCTGCGCCCGCCCCCTCACCCGACGATCCTGAGGAACCTCGCCGCGACGGGAGCGGCGACGTCGGCGCCCGCGACGGCGAACGCCGATCGTCGTCCTCCCGCAGGCCGGCACCGTGATCGGGCCGGCCGTGGAGTGGCCGCGTCGCGGCTAGCCGAGGCGCAGGAGCCGCTTGAGGATGGACGGCGGCTGCAACGTGCGGTCGAGGGCCAGGGGGATGACCGCGCTGCCCGCCGTCACGGCGCCGAGCCGCGTGCCGTCGGCGGCGTGGCGTGGCGGGTCCCCGGTGACGCGGACCGGCACGGTGAGCCCGCCCCAGCCGACCACCGTGACGGGGGCCGTCGCGCGCAGCGGAGTGCGCCCGCCCAGGCCGTCGTCGACCAGCGCGACCTGTGCGCCCGCCGGGGCCAGCGTCACCGAGGTCAGCGCCTTCTCAGCGGCGACGATCAGCGGCTGCGCGGCCTCGATCGCGCCCATCGCGCTGGAGGACTGCTGTCCCATGACCGCACCGACGATCATGGTGGTGACATGTCCCGTACGCTTGCGGGCGGCGAAGACGAAGTTGCCGCCCGCCGCGTCGGTGTAGCCCGTCTTGCCGCCGACCACCCCATGGCGCCCGACCAGGACGTTGCCGGCGGCACGCGGTGGCCGTCCGTCGTTGGGCACGTACGTGCGGAGGTTGACGATCTCGGCGAAGGCCGGGATCTTCATCGCCGCGGTCAGCAGCTTGACCTGGTCGGCGGCGGTGCTGACAGTGTGTGAGTCGTATCCGCTGGGGTCGGTGTAGGTGGTGTTGGTCATTCCCAGCGAGCGCGCGGTCGCGTTCATCTTCTCGACGAACGTCTGCTCCTCGCCCAGGTCCCAGCGGGCCAGCTCGTGCGCGAGGTTGTTCGCCGACACGAGCAGAAGCGCCTCCAGCGCCTTGTGCTCGGTGAACGCCTGCCCCGCGACGACCTCGACGAGCGACTCGCCCCGCTCCTTGCGCATCGGAAGCCGGGCGGCCTCCTGCCGCGAGATCCGGTACGTGGGACCATCCGTACCCTGCTGCAGCGGGTGATCGTGCAGGAAGACGTACGCGGTCATCACCTTCGCCACGCTGGCGGTCGGGGTCGGCGTCTCCCCGCCGGACGACCCCATGGACCCCAGCCCGTCCACGTACAGGGTCGCCTGCCCCTGCGCCGGCCAGGGGAGCACGGGGGCGGCGCCACCGAAGGTGTGCCGGGTGGCCGTCAGCGTGAGACGCATCGTCGGCGCGGGCATCGGCCGTACGAACTGGCCGGTCACCACCCCCGCCAGCAGCACCAGCACCACGGCGACGATCCAACCGGTACGCCGCCGCTTGCGCCGCGGCTTCTCCGCGGGCGCCTCCGAAGGAGCCTGTACGGGCACCGGGGCGAGTTCCGCCACGGGCCGCCGGGCGGTCTCGGGCGGAGGCGTCGCGACGGTGGAAGGGGTCCTCAGCTGCGGCGGTTCCACCACGGGGGGCCGGGCGGTCTCCGGCGGAGGCGTCGCGACGGTGGAAGGGGCCCTCAGCTGCGGCGGCTCCACGACGGGCGGCCGGGCGGTCTCCGGCGGAGGCGTCGCGACGGTGGAGGGGATCCTCAGCCGTGGCGGTTCCACCACGGGCGGCCGGACGGTCTCGGGCGGAGGCACCGCGATGGTGGAGGGGATCGTGAGCGGCGGCGGCTCCGCCACTTGCCGCCGGGAGGTCTCAGGTTGGGGCGTCGTGAGCGGCTTCGCTGCGGGTGGCCGGGAGGTCTCAGGCCGGGGTGTCGTTGGGGGCATCGTCCGCGGCGGCGGTGCCGCCGTGTACGCCGTCGTCGCCGCCGGGGGCGGTGAGATCATCGGCACGCCGTCCCGCTGCGTCGTACTCGCCAATCCCCCCTGGCCGGACGGACGGACCTCGGGGAGCGCCTCTTCGACCGTCTGAGGAGGCGTCGCGGACGTCTGAGCGGGCGGGCGTTCCGCGGGCGTGAACCACGAAGAGTGCTCCGGTGCTCCGCGGTCCGGGGCAGGAGGAGCGATCGCGGTGGTCTCGGCCGCCTCGGGCGACGGCGCGACCGACTCCACCTCGTCCTGACCGTTGGCGCCTCCCGAACTCCACCATGGGGTCCGTTCCAGAGCGGACCGCCTGGGCTGCGGCTCTTCCGGGGAGGGGCGGTGCGCAGGCGGCCTGGACTCCGTGTCGGCCGTCCGTTTCTTGGGAAACGCCGAACGGGGCAGATCCGAGACCGTGATGTCGGACGCGGCGGGCGAGTAGGGCTTGGGAGGAAGCCGGAACTCCGCGGTGGTTGTCCGCCCGTCCTCCTCCGTTTCGGGTTCGGACTCCGCGTGGTCAGGGGTCGCCGCGTGCGCAGTGGTGCCCTCAGGGAGGGTGCTGTCCTCGGGCACCGGGGTGTCCTCGGGGACCGAGGTGCCCTCAGGGACGGTGCTGTCCTCCGAGGTCAGGGTGTCCTCAGAGGCGGCCGTGTCGTCGCCGCCAGAAGTGGCGTCGGCTTCGGCCTCGGCTTCGGCGGAAGCGGGTTCAGCTCGTTCGGCGGACGGCTCGGCCTTCTCCTGCCGCTCGTCTTCGGTGTGCGCGTCGTCCTCTTCGTCGTCGGCACTGATCGCCTCGGACGGATCGTCCGGATCGGCCTCCGCGTCGGCAGCCATCTCGGACTCGGGGACGCGCTCGGGTTCCGAGGAGTCCTCCTGGTCCCGCGCATCGGTACCCGCGGGTTCCTCGGCGCCGGTGTCCGCCGCCTCTGCCTGCGGTTCGGGGCCGGGCGCGGGATCGTCCTGCGGTGGCGTCCCGGAGGTCTCGTGCTGCGCGTCGTTGTCCGGCTCACGTGACGCACCGTTCACGGCGCGACCTCCTCGACTTCATGACCAGGCAGATGGAGGGGATGTCCGGGCAGGCGGCCCGCGAACGATCTCACCGACGCCCCTCCTACGCCTGTGAAGATGCGCGGCCCGGTGAAAAGGTTCACGACCTACGGGATCTTGATCCGATCGTTGACCGGAGCTGGTTTCCCGGAACGCGGAGCGGGTCCGTTTGGGCTGGTAGCGCAGTGTTATGAATGGGACATGAAGGCATCTTTCCGGCGATACCGGATGTCGTCCCGTCATCCGTTCTCCGGACGCCCACGCGATCACCGCGTTGCCCTGCTGAATCCGCGCAGTGTCGCCGGGCAGGTGTTCCTTCTCCAGGTCGTGATCGTCCTACTGCTGGTCGCGGCCGCGGTGACGATGGAGCTGCTTCAGGCGGCGTATGACGCCCTGCGGCAGGGGCGTCGAGAGTCGATCGTCGCGGCCCAGGCGTTCGCGAACGCACCCGGCCTGGTCCAGGCGCTGCGCAGCCGGAACCCCACGGCGGTGCTGCAGCCGCGCGCCGAAGCGGCCCGGAAGCGGGCGGGCGTGGACTTCATCGTCGTCACCAACACCCAGGGGATCCGCTACACGTACCCCTACCCGAAGTACATCGGGAAGAAGTTCGTGGGCGACATCCGGCCGTCGCTGCAGGGCCGCACCATCATTGAGCAGGCGGGCGGGCCGCCCCTGCCGGCGGGCCGGGGAACGGACGTCCAGGCGGTGGTCCCGGTGACCGATGACAGCGGGTCGGTCGTCGGCGTGGTGTCCGCCGGGCTCACGGCCAGGAACGTGGCGAGACGGTGGCTGCCGCAGGTGCCGCTCACCTTTGTCAGCGGTGCGGCCGCGCTGGCGGTGGCCGCCGGCGGGACGGCTCTGGTGTCCAGGCGGCTGCGGCGGCAGACGCACGGCCTGGAGCCGGCGGAGATGACGCGGATGTACGAGCACCACGACGCGGTCCTGCACGCGGTGCGGGAAGGAGTGCTGATCATCGACGCCGACGGGCGACTGGTGCTGGCCAACGACGAGGCGAATCGGCTGTTGGGCCTGCCGGCGGACGCGGAGGGACGGCCGGTGCGGGAGCTGGGCCTGCCGGAGCGGATATCGCGCTTGCTGGCGTCGGGAGAGCCGGTCACGGATGAGGTGCATGGGGCGGACGGCCGGTTGCTGGCGGTGAACAAACGACCGACCTTCCTGAACGGCGTTCAGGGCAGCAGCGTCGTGACGTTGCGGGACACGACCGAACTGGCGACGGTGTCCGGTCGGGCGGAAGTGGCGCGGGAGCGGCTGAAGCTGCTGTACGAGGCGGGGATACGGATCGGAACGACGCTGGACGTGGTGCGTGAGACGCAGGAGCTGGCTCAGGTGGCCGTACCGCTGTTCGCCGACCTCGTCACGGTGGACCTGCTGGACGCGGTGATGCGGGGGGAGGAGCCGACGGCGGAGAGACGGTGGCGGCTGCGACGCGCGGCGATCACCGGTGAGCTGTCGCCGCTGTGCTCGGTGGGCGAACAGATCACTTTCTCGTCGGCGACGCCGCAGGCGCGAGCGTTGGAGCAGGGGTACGGGGTGCTGGCCGCGGACCTGCGGCAGGCGCGGGGGTGGCAGGAGCAGGACCCGGACCGCGTCCTGCGGGCGCTGGAGCAGGGGGTGCACTCGCTCGTGACCGTGCCGCTGCAGGCGCGGGGTGTGCCGCTGGGCGTGGCGAGCTTCTACCGGGTGGGAAAGACGCCGGCGTTCGAGAACGAGGACCTGTTGGTCGCGGAGGAGCTGGCGGCGCGGGCGGGGGTGGCCGTCGACAACGCGCGGCGCTTCACCCGGGAGCGCACCATGGCGGTCACGCTGCAGCGGAGTCTGCTGCCGCGGGGACAGCCGGATCAGGACGCGCTCGAAGTGGCCTGGCGGTATTTGCCCGCGGAGGCGGGAGTGGGCGGGGACTGGTTCGACCTCATCCCGCTGCCGGGGGCGCGAGTGGCGCTGGCGATGGGCGACGTCGTCGGTCACGGACTGCACGCGGCCGTGACCATGGGGCGGCTGCGCACCGCGGCGCACAACTTCGCCGCGCTCGACCTCCCGGTGGACGAGGTCCTCGCGCACCTGGACGAACTGGTCGCGCGGATGGACAGCGAGGAGAGCACCGACGAGATCGCGGAAGGCCACAGCAGAGCCGAGGTGACGGGAGCGACGTGTCTGTACGCGATCTACGACCCGGTGGCAGGGGTATGCACGATCGGCCGTGCGGGACACCCCGACCCGGCGGTGGTGTACCCGGACGGGACGGTCACCTGGCCGGACGTCCCGGCCTCACCTCCGCTCGGGCTCGGCGGTCATCCCTTCGAAACCGCCGAGCTGCGCCTGCCGGAGGGATCCCGGCTGGTGCTGTACACCGACGGCCTGGTCGAGGACCGGACCCGCGACCTCGACAGCAGGCTGGATGAGCTGCGCCGGACGCTGGAGCGGACCGATGGACACACCCCGGAGGAGACGTGCCAGGCGGTGATCGACGCGATCGTGCCGGCACATCCCGCCGATGACATCGCGCTGCTGGTGGCGCTCACCCGGTTGCTCCCGCGGTCGCGCGTGGCCGAATGGGACGTGCCGGTCGACACGTCGGCGGTCGGCTCGGTGCGGGCGCGCTGCGCCGAGAAGCTGCGCGAGTGGGGGCTGGAGGAGATCGCCTTCACGACGGAACTGATCGTCAGCGAGCTGGTCACGAACGCGATCCGGTACGGATCTCCGCCGATCAGGGTGCGGCTGTTGTGCGGGCGCCATCTGACCTGCGAGGTGTCCGACCGGAGCAGCACCTCACCGCGTCTGCGGCGCGCGGCGACGATGGATGAAGGTGGGCGGGGGCTGTTCCTCGTGGCGCAGTTCGCTCAGAGATGGGGGACGCGGTACACCTCGGCCGGCAAGGTCATCTGGGCCGAACAGGACCTGGGCGACGGCGCGTCCACCGTACGGGGCGGCACGCTGGCCGACGTTCTCCTCGAGCAGTTCGACGACGCCGCCCGCTGAGCGGAAAATCGCGCGCCTACCGCTGGAACACGTTGCTCGGCACGCTGATCTGGAACGGCCGGTCGTACTCCGTGAAGGCCAGGGCTCCGCTGCCCTTCTTCGTCGGCGCGAGGCGCAACGGGTACGGCTTTCCGGTGGTCGACACGTAAATCCAGCCGCTCTGATCGCGGACGCCGATGGCAGGCCGGCCCGCGATGGTCGTCGGCTTTCCCTTGACGAGCCGACCCGACGGCTTGATGAGCTTGGCGAACCCGGCCGGCGTGAAGTCCAGACCGTGCGCGGACGCCTCACGGGCCGAGCCGATCAGCATCCATTTGTCGCCGACCTTGGAGGCCGCACCCGACCCGACCGTGGACTGGACGAACTGCCGGCCCTTGCCGTAGACCTTGCCGCCGGCCCGGAGAATCGTGAACGGGACCGTACGGCCGCCGCCGATGGGCCCACGTATGGAGCCTTTGAACCCGGCGCGTCCGGACTGCATGTCCATGGTGACCATATCCCCGCCGCTGCGTACGCGGCCCTTTAGATGCACCGACGTGGCGGCGCGCAGGGCGGCGAGTGACTCGGACACGATCCGGGCCGCCGACTTCGCCGCCACACCGTTGTTCGCGGGCGCCGCCGAGGAAGGAGCGGTCGAGGAGGGAGCGGCCGAGGGACGGCCGGACGAGGCCGAGCCTTTGTCCGACCCCATCGGGTTGTTGCACGCTCCGGTCAGCAGCACGGCCGACGTCGCGGCCAACGCGACGCCCAGCCGACCAGGGGATGTCTTCGGCACGGCTACTCCATCGGTAAGAGATCGTCTTCCGTGAAATACGCCAGGGAAGCCTAGTGATCGACGAAGCGCTTTATCCTGAAATGCCGAGAACGTCGCAAAGATAGTTGAGCTGGTCGAGGGAACATTTCCAGCGTCGATTGATGAATGGCATTTGACCCGGTGGGCTCGTGGGACGACGAGCCCGGGCGGGGAAGGGCCCGCCCGGGCCACGTGGTCAGATCGCCCTGCTGAGGCCCTCCCAGCGCACCCGCCAGCCCTCGGCGGGAAAACCGGGAGCGTGCCGATCGGCTCCGCCGTCCCATCCCGCGCACATCAGCGCGACGGCGTACAGCAGCCCGCCCGCGCTGGGGAAGTACGGCGAGGGCACCCCGCTCCTGCCGCTGGCCGGCAGCCCCTGCTCGGTGAAGCCGAACTTGGGATGCAGCAGGAAGTCGACCGCCCGACCGGGATCGCCCAGCCGGGCGGCGTTCATCGCCAGCAGCGGGAAGTCCCAGGCGTACAGGTCGTCGACCGGCCAGCTCCGGTACACCTGCTGCGCGGTCGCCCGCATCGTGGGCACGTCGACGCCGTCGCCCGGCAACATCGCGTACGGGGCGATCGGGTCCGGGTGGTCCGTCGCGTGTTCGGTCCACATGTTCTCGACGCCCTCATACAGCACGTACTCGCCGCCCTGGACCGGTAGCGGCGCGAGCCTGGCCAGGACGTCCTGCCACTCCTTCTCGGGAGCGAGCCCCAGACGCCTGCGCCAGATTCCGGCGACCCGAAGCCCGAAGCGCCAGTAGGAGGTCTCGACGATCGGGTTCTTGGTGACCAGGGGGTCGGAGTTCTCGTTGGCGGGGATCGCCGGCGGCCCGACGATGTAGCGGCCGCTCGCCGGGTCGAGGAAGGCGAAGGAGGCCAGGAAGTCGGCGGTGGCGAAGACGATGTCGCGCCACTTGTGCAGCGTCGCGCGGTTGGGATGCGCCCGGTAGTCCAGCTCGGCGAAGAAGATCGGGTGCGGCTGCTGCCACAGCAGCAGCCCGTTCTGCAGACCGGGGGACTCCCGTCCCTCGGGCCCGGTCATCTTGGGCCAGCGGGCGCCGCGGAAGCCCTGTTGCCGCGCCCGCTCCAGCGAAGACGGCAGGAGGTCGCGGTAGACGTCGAGGCTGCGTTCCAGCAGCGGCCAGCGGTTCCACAGCGCCAGGTGCGCGCTGTGCCACACCACCATCTCCAGGTGGAACTTGCCGTACCAGCCGTTGTTGACCAGGCCGGACTCCTGCGGCGGGTACTGCCCGCTCTCGTTGACCGCGAGGGAGTACTGGCTGCGTACGATACGGCGCTCCAGGTCCTCCCAGCGGGGGTCGGCGCTGCCGGACAGATCGACGGCGCCGCCCGAGCGCCAGAAGGCCGGCCACCACGCGGAGGAGACCTTCGCCACCGCCGACGGCGGCGGGGCGACCGCGCGCGCGTCCTCCGGCGTGAACAGGCAGGTCAGTTCCAGGTGCGGGCCGCGGGTGCCGGTGAGGGTGTAGCGGTGGACTCCGCCGTCCCCGCGCCGCAGCTCGCCGCCCTCCCGGTTCCAGGTCAGCGCCGTGTGGTACGTGGTGGCGTCCATGCGGTGCGTGATGCGCGCCCGCGACGGCCCCTGAACGCTCAGCTCGGTGACGTGGGCGTCGGGGCGATCCCAGATCCCGACGAACGGCGCGCTGAACTTGCCCTGCCCCTTGGCCGTCGCGTACGGGAAGTCCACGTACACCGTCAGCCGCCCGGCCTGGACCAGCGGGGAGTCGACGCGTACCGCGATCGCGTCCAGCGTGGGATGGCAGGTCGTCTCGACCGTGACCGGTGCGCCGTCGAAGGTGAACCGGCTGTGGAGCGTTCCCGTCCACAGGTCGAGTCGCTGGTGCCGGTCGGTCAGGTCGGCTTCGGTCGCCTCGCGCCCGGCGGCGGTGCGCAGCGACAGGCCGATGCGGGCGAGGTTGATCTTGTGCGGGTTCCCCCTGAGCCAGTCGTACAGCTCCGGCTGCCCCGCCTGATCGGTCCAGTAGGAGACCTGGCGGCCGTGGGTGTCCCACGGCGTGCCCTTGTAGTCCTCGACCTTCTTGCCCTCGGGCAGCGCGTCCTCGTGCCAGCCCCACTGGGCCATCGTGGCGAACGGCAAGAACGTCTGCAGGCCCGTGATGTCGGCCCCGAACGCGAGGTTGCCGTTGCCGACCTGGAGCGGGAGTTCCGGATCGCTGGAGGTGCGTTCGATGGCGTGCCGCGCCACCAGCGCCTCGCGGTCGATGCGTCCACCGTGCGAGGCCTGGGCGGCCCGTGCCGCCGGGTCACCGAGGAACACCGACGTGGCGGCGGTGCCGACCGCCCCCTTGAGTACCGTCCTGCGCTTGATCAACGAATCCTCCCTCGGAGGGCCGGGGACCGCCCGGCATTCGGCTCTGTGGACATCTGGATCCGGACGACGGACCGCCCTTCATCTCGGAGTGTGGGAAAACCTTTTCCCAACACTCCGCCGGACCTGTTGGTCATCTGGTCACCATAGATCGAGAAACCGCCTTTTGAAAGCGCTTTCTCAGGGGAATCGCCAAGTCCGGCGACATCCGCCCGCGCCTGTGACGGCCTGCGGGCGCCGCGCCGTCAGCCGGTGAGCAGACGTGCTCTGAACAGTTCGAGTACCTGGTCGAGCGCTTGCCGGGTCGCTTGGCCCGGTTCGTCGATGAGATGCTCCGTGAGGACCGAGTGCGGCCTTATCAGCCCGTCCGGGTTGGCGTCGGCGTCCTCGAGTTCGACCGCGACGAAGGCGTCGCCGAGTTGGCGTCGCAGGAAGTCGAAGCGCTCGCCGGGGACCAACCGGTCACTGCGGAAACGTAGCCCGAGGACCTGGAGTCCGGCCGCACGGCGGTCCTGCACGACCTGGAGATCGGCGGGGGAGATGTCGATCGTGGCGCGTTTCCTGCGAGTGATCGGCAGCGGCAGTGACGGCTGCGAGAGCACCGGGGCGAGAATCCGGTCGTCGGTGGCCATGGCCAGCGCGAATCCTCCGGTGAAGCACATCCCGACGGCGCCCACACCAGGTCCGCCGCAGCTGTCGTGCTCGTGCGCCGCCAGCGCGCGGAGCCAGGTGATGATCCGTGAGGTCCTGCCCGTCGCGAGCATGACGAACTCACGGCGTACGCACAGCGGGAGCATCGCTCGTGCGGCGGTGCGTGCGGTACCGAGCCGGCCGTGGGCTTCCGGGCTCGGATCGCGACCGGCGACCCCGAACAGATCCGGCAGGACGACGGTCAGGCCGAGATCGCGGACTCGCCGGGCGAACGCGGCCACCTTCGGCGTGATGCCGGGGATCTCGGCGAGCACGATCACCGCCGGGCCGGTCCCCGACCGCCATACGTCGAATGCAAGATCACCATGCGTGAAGGAACCGCGGGCGAAATCGGCCAGATCGTCATCTGACATCGTCAATCCCTTACTCCTCGCACCTGGTGAGGGTGACGCTAGGGAAGATGATCGCCTAATACAACACGAGATGGCACCGCGCAGTAGGACAGCGGGACCTCGAGACAGGCCCCAGTACGTGACGGCGCGACGAACCGATGGGAGTTTCCTGATGGCGGACGACTGGCACGGCGAGCTGCGGCACATCCGCGGTGCGCAGCTGACCGGGGACACCGGTCAGACGACGGGCATGACCCGGCTGGAGGCCATCTCCGGCAAGACGGTCGGCTCGTCGAAGCTCTGGACGGGCAAGACCCTGGTGGCGCCCGCCACCAACTCTGGTGACCACCATCACGGCGACACGGAGACCTCGATCTACGTCGTGTCCGGTAACCCGGTGTTCGTCTTCGCCGACGGTGACACCGAGGTACGCCTGGAGACCGAGCCCGGCGACTTCATCTTCGTCCCGCCGTACGCTCCGCACCGCGAGGAGAACCCCGGCGACACCGAGGCGGTCGTCGTCATCTCCCGCAGTAGCCAGGAGGGCGTCGTGGTGAACCTGCCCAGTCTGTGGTCGCCGGTCGACCGGCCATGACCGCGGGCGGCCCGCTGACCGTCGTGGAGTTCACCGATCCCGCGTGCCCGTGGGCCTGGGGATCGGAGCCGAAGTTCCGCTGGCTGCGCGCCGCGCTGGACGGCGTGGCCGCCTGGCGCCGCGTCTACGGGATCCTGTTCGACGAGGACGACGATCCCGCGCCGGACCCCGACGCGGAGGCCGCCTGGTACCACCGGTACGTCGCCGGCATCGCCGCGCACACCGGAGCGAGTCGGGCCCGACCGAGCAGGTGCTGCGGTCGCCGGCCCACCCGTACACCGAAGCGTTGCTGCGGGTCGCCGCGCCCGGCTCGGTGGAGGTGCTGCCCGGCGGGCCGCCGCCGACCGGCGCGAAGCTGCCCGGCTGCCGGTTCGCCGACCGGTGCCCGTACGCCGAGGACCGGTGCACGGCCGGGCCGTGGCCCCGAGCATCGGCGAACGCCCGCTTCGCGACGCTGCGCCCATCGCCTTCCCCCTGCCGAATCTGCGGCCACCGTTCGTGCACGAGATCCGCATGCACGAGTTCGACGACTTTCTCCCGCAGATCACAGTGAGGAAGGCATACCCGACCCCACGTCGGACTCCGGAGTGCTCCCTCCGGGAGAGCGACGGTCTGCTACGGGTCCAGATGACCATCACCCCCTTCGGCATGCCGCGCCGCTGGAGACGTCCTCCAGCAGCGCACCTCGCCACCGGCCAATGGCTGCGATCAACTACCGCTTCAACGGATCACACGGCGACGAGTGGACCTACCGGCTCGACACCCTCAACCTCGCCTACGCCACCACCACGGCCGACCTCTTTATGGACACTCCCACCCATCACATCGATGAGCTCGCCGCACTGCGCTGACCCTCTACCACCCCACAGCGCTGCTTTGATCCATCCAACGAAGCCACACGGGGGCGCCAGGACTCTGTGACCTGCGGAAATTCAAGGTCGGTCAGGTCTTGGACATCAAGAGTTTGGAGATCATCTTCCGACCTGTGGGCCGTTACCCGCCCCCGGACGAGGCCAAGGCTTTCGCCAGTCAGCCGCAGCGAGTCTCGCTGCCTCTCCTCGGGACTGTCCCATCTCAGATGCTGCCGTCGTCGAGTCCAGCAATTGCGTTGATATCTGCCTCAGACATGCCCAAGGCCTTGGCGATCTCCTTGGCGAGAGCCGGATGCGGGTTCAGCCTGCCGCGGCGAAGCATGTGGATGGTGGACATCGATCGGGCGGTTTCCCGTGCCATGTCCTTGACCGGAATCCCGCGCAGGTCCATCAGTCTGCTGAACACCGCTGCGAACGGATGCGGCTCCAGCCGCCCGGCCGGTGCGCTTGCGGGGCCGAGGACCATGTCACCGATCTTGGCTTGGAATCGGATCAGTTGATCACCGGTAAACCTGACCTTCGCGACGAACGGCAGGCTCTCGCCGGAGCTGGTGCCGGCGGTGCCTGGCACCGACACCTCGGTGAACCTTGTTGTTGTCATGTAACGGTCGACACCTTCGATCTCCAAGGGGACGCCTGGCTCGACGCCGCTGACCTTCCAGTCACGGTTCCACCAGGGAAGGTTCTGCAACACCTCGTTGAAGAAAGGGGGCAGGACGGTGAGATCCACTGGGTCCGGAGGGTTCTTCTGGCTGAGGTGGATGACGCCCGGCCAGTACCTCAGCGCCGCGATCACCTCTGCCGTCAGCGTGCGATTGGCAGTCACCATGTGGCCACCCTCCCACCAAGCGAACGGTGTGGTGAACGGGCACCCGACCGAACCTGTTCCCAGGCTGCAACGGTTCCGGAAGAGCCGCGTGCTCATCCCGCCCCACGGCCTGAGCAGCTCCACGATCAGCCCATGACAAACAGCCGGTTCACGTGGACAGCAGGCGCCCGTCAGGGCTGAAGGCGACCTCTTCCACAGCCCCACCCAGCTCAGCGAGAACGTCGCCGCGATCTCCGCCCGCCATCCCCAGCCACCTCGCCTACTGCATCCAGAGCCGATCGTTCCACACGCTGCGGGCCGAACTGCGACGCCGAAGGCACCCGCAGACTGCTCCGCCGAAAGCGGCGACGTGAATTCACCGACCAGCACGGCAGGTTCTCCATCGAGGCCGCCGGAACCAACAGCCGTTATCGGCGTGCCGGTGCTGGCCGCATGCCGGTACCTCCATTTTCGCTGGCCACCGACCACCAGTCCACTGGCCATCCACCACCAGCCACATTGACCGCCCGCCACCAGAGCCCTGGCCACCAGCCACCACTCAACCGGGCCACCTACCACCAGAACGACGACCACCTATCACCACTTCTGGCTCTTGATCACTCTCTGGGGAGCCTTCACGGATGGTGATCAGGGGTGGTCGCTAGTGGGGCTGCCGAGATGGGGGCTTCAGTGGTCCGGTGGGTTGGATACTTGGCGGATGACCTCCGCCGACGTCTCTGAGCGCCAGCAGTTCTCCCCCACGCCTGAGCAGTTGATCGCTGGTACGGACTGGGGGCACCTGGAGGTGATCGTCGGTCCTGAACAGGGCTGCCCGACCGTGCGGGAGTCGCTGACCGTCCTTTTGGAGGGTGCACCGTCCGCCCAGGCCCGTGCACTGCGCGATCTGGGGGAGGCGATCAATCACCAGAACTCCATCGCTGAGGCCACGGCGCCGGCCCTCCTGGTGGTCGCAGCGCTGCTCACAGATTCCCGTACCGACCAGGTTACATTGCCAGCGCTGCCGTATCGGACCGACACGCCGACCCTGCTACGCCAGGGCCTGCTTCTTCTGGTAGCCAACGCGATCAACGACGCCGGAGACGAGGCCGAAGCCGCCGCTCGTCACTTCGGCCACGAGCTGCTCCCTGCTGAACTTCAGGTCCGCTCCATACGTCCTGCCCTTCTCCCGGCCGCGTGTGCCCTCCTCTGTGACCCTGACCTCAAGGTCCGCCAGGCTGCAGCGCTGACCGTTATCCGCCTACTGGAAGACCTTGACCTGGCCTCACAGCACACGGAGTTGAAGCAACAGGCGGAGCTGGTGCTGGCTGCCGACTCCTTCAGCCGCCCTCGCGCCGGCCACTTGACCGCGTCCAAGGATGCATGGGTAGTGCCGGCTGATGGAGGCTTCGACGACCATCCGCCCTTCTGAGATCGGTGATGCTCAGTTATGGAGGATCATGGCGCGGAGGAGGTCGAGGTTGGCGGCCAAACATGATCCTCTTGAGGTGCTTGACCCTGCAGTTTTCGCCCTCGACCGCGCCGGATGAGTAGGGCAGCGAGAGTCCGTTGAGGACGCGGCGTGGTCGCGGCGCAGACCCTGGGCGAAGGAACGTAGGTGAGGTAGGTCGGCCGTCTCGGAGTCGACGGCCGCCAACCATGGGTCGAGGTCGTGTTCGCCGGTGCGGTGGATGAGCATCTTGGCGAAGGTGGTGACGTGATGGTCGAGGGCGGCCAGTGGTCGGCTGCGGTCCAGGATGGCGGCGAGGTGGTCCTTGTCATCGTCGGTGAGGTGGTCGGGGTCGCTGGTGATCCAGCGGCGGACGTCGCGGACCGATGGCGGCTTGGCCGGCAGCGCCGGGCCCTCCAGTCCGGCGCGCAGCGGGGCCAGGTAGCGGCGGATGGTGCGGGTGCTGCCGCGGTATCCCTGCTCACGCAGTTCCCGGCACAGCAGTGCGGCGTTGCCGCAGCCGTCTTCGATGACGCGTTTGCGCAGGTAGGGGACGAAGGTCTCGAAGAGGCGGTACCGGTTGCCGGGGTCGCCGAGCAGTTCGTCGGCGGTGGCGGCTTGTTGGAACTTACGGACGGTCTTGTAGTTCAAGCCGGTGATCTGGCAGATCTGGGTTTGGTTGAAGCCCTGGGCGAGCAGGGCTTGGATCTCGGTGTGACGCTGGCGGGTCCGGTCGGCGATCGGCATCGCGACTGGACCGGACAGGGGCAGTGACGGCAACTCCTGAGCGGCCAGTTCGTCCCGGAACGGGACCAGTTAGCGGCGCAGGGTGCGGGCGCTGCCCTGGTAACCGTGTTCATGCAGTTCCTGGAAGAGGAGGGCGGCGTTGGTGCACCGATCGTCCAGGATGCGTTTACGCAGGTAGGGGATGTATTTGTGCAGCTGGGCGGAGGCGCCGGCGCCGGGAAGTAGATCTTCGGCTCCGGTTCGACTGGACTGCTCAGAAGGCTCGCAGATCTGAGTGGCGCCCTCGTTGCGGACGACGGAAGCGCCGGTGCCCGATCCCTCCGGCGCGTCCTGGCCGTCCCCGGCGGGGATAGGTTCGCGCAGGTCGGCACGGTGTGCTCGGATCGTCTTGTCGACCCCTACGCACAGGTTTTGATAGAGATGCCACCGATCGGCGCACTGCCGGGCGTCAGGAGCTCCCAACCGGGTGCCTTCAGCGAACCCGCTCGCCCGGTCCCGGCACACGATGCCGACCCCGGGATGAGCGGCCAGCCAGCCGGCCAGAGGTTGGGCTTCGCGGCCGTCCAGCACATCGACGGGCCGGTGAGTGTCCAGGTCGACCAGGATGGTCGCATAGCTTTGACCGCGCCGTTTGGCGAATTCGTCTACGCCCAACACTCTCACCTGCCCGACCTCGGGATCGGGCAGGGCCCGGATCAGCCGGATCAGGGTGCAGCGCGACACCGCCATGCCGAGTGCTCGCGCCAGGCGGCTGCCGGCGTTACCGGCCAGAGCCAGCGCGATCTTCTCCAGGACGGTCCGGAGCCTGGTGGTGCGCCGCTGGCGCCGCTCGGTCAACCCCTCGACCTGCTCGGGGAGGGCAGTTCCAGCGGCACGATGTCTCCTCTGCGGCCGTTTCTGATGATCAGATCGTGGTGATCCAGATCGTGATGGAACGGCCGCAGCCACGTGCCGCGCGTTACGAGATCGCGAGCGTCTCGTGCACCTCGCGCAACCACTCCCGCAGGACCACGTAGTCGGTGTCGCCAAGTCCCACGCGGGCGTTGACGCGGTGAACCAGCGCCCGCCCTGGGCAGTGATCCGACACCCACTCTCGGTCGGCCTCGGCGACCTCGTCATCGACCCAGGCGAACGGGCGGCCCGCTGCCCAGCCCACCAGGGTGCGGGTTTTCCAGTGCAGGCCACGCTGCTCGTCGAGCGCGTCCTGGTCGGACGGCTCGGGCCAGTCCACCACGGCCAAAGGCGGCAGGCCCAGGCGGGGACAGATGCTCTCGTTGGCGTCGGCCAGCCAGGTAGTCGCCCACACCAACTCGCACGGCAGCGCCCTCAACAGCGGCCCGTGCCCGGGGTCGATCCGGTCCAGGAGCGGATGAGACCCGGCCCCATCTGGTTCGGGCCGATCGAGGGGGTAGGTCGGGTACGGCTGTGTCGCTCCGAACGGGATCAGTGGCCCATCGACATCAAGGAACAGCAACGGAGCAAGCCGGGAAGCAGTCACGACTGTCCCGTGTCAGTAGATCGTCCTCGTGGCAGCGTCTTGACCTGGGGCGAGGAATTTTGAGTGGCGGACAGGCAAGGGATCACGGCCTGGGGCGGCCTGGGATTCTGGTGGACTGTGCCAGTGGATCTTGCTGGATTGGGCGCGTGGGGTTGAGTATCACTGCGGCAAGTTCGATCGCGTCGGGGTAGATCGCGGCGTGTGTGTAGGTGGCGTGGTGGGGCGGGATGCCGCGGTGTCGGTTGGCGGTTTGCAGGATGAGGAGCCGGTGTCGCCAGTGGAGCGGGATTGTGGCTGGTGAGGTTGGCCAGGGAAGGGCCCGGCTCGACGACCGATTCCGTCCGCCGACTCGCCGATAGCCTAGGCCGGTGACGACACCGGAGGCTTACACTCGCGACACGTCCGATGGTTCCGGCTCGCTACCTGACGCTGACGTACTGCTGCGACAAACGGATTGGGCCGCGCTGGACTTCGCCTTCGAGCCCGAAGTTATCGACGTCGCCGACGCGCTGACCAAGCTCTTCGACGAGAATGCCGACGTCAGGGCCCGAGCGCTTCGTGATCTCAAAGAGGCCGCCAACCATCAGAACACCATCTATCCTGCGACCCCGTCCGTTGCCCTCTACATCGCAGCGGTCCTGCCCGATGACCGCACCGAAGCCACCGGCAGGTACGGCGAAGACGATCGCATCAGGCCACTACGAGCGGCACTGATCGACTGGCTGCGAGTGTTGGCGTATGACGTCGACGACAGCAGCGTGGCGGCAGCCCAGCGACACGGATTCGGGGTCTATCCGGCCCAGGCCGAGCTCCGGGCCCTACGACCCACGCTGTTCCATGCCGTCATGGCGTTCGTCGACGATTCCGACGTTGACGTCAGGCACACCGCTATCACCACGGCCCTGGTCTTGCTCGACACGCCGCAAGAACACGCTCGTCATCGAGCCGAGCTTGCCAAACCCGTCGCCGACCTCCTCGCCACCAGCACCAACTGGTACCACCGAGCCCAAGCGTTGGACGCTTTGGACGCATGGGGTGAAGACACCGTAACGCTCCGGCAGACCGAGCCTCCTCGCCCGGGGATCCGTCGCGCTGAACCTCGATCCTGAGGAAATGCCCAAGCCCCCGCGACCATCTGAACTCCCTCGCGGGCCGCGCATCCTCGAATCGCACCCCGGCGCACGACGATA
Organism: Actinoallomurus sp. NPDC050550; assembly: GCF_040655075.1. Taxonomy (NCBI): domain Bacteria; kingdom Bacillati; phylum Actinomycetota; class Actinomycetes; order Streptosporangiales; family Thermomonosporaceae; genus Actinoallomurus; species Actinoallomurus sp. NPDC050550. The sequence goes on from NZ_JBFAJC010000051.1 coordinate 28,194, forward strand.
GCCCCGTACGCCGCACGAGTCCAAGCGCGTCGACGTAGTCCAGCTCAACCAGCCAAGCCGGGCTCTCCACCCGCTCGACCGCAACACCGCCCACCATCCGCCCGAAACGATCAGCGAACGAGGAAACCGTAGTGACACAACCGGCCGGATGAGCAAGATTCACTGACAAAGAGGAAGATCGACTGTCACAGGACAACGACCGCACGATAACGCCCCTGATCTACCCCAACGAGCCCTGTCTCGTCTCAAAAGATCTTGCCGCTGAGCAACGCCCTGAGCAGGCCAGAGACAATCTTGGGCGAGACGGAGCGGCGGCCGAATCTCATTCAATGTTGTCGGCCAAGCGAGGATTCCGGCCGGTGTCTCATTCAATGTTGTCCGCTCGCTACTCGTATCCGCTGGCCTTAACCAGGAGTTCGCCGACCAGCTTCCAGGTTGGCTGTCGGCCCCCAGAGTGGGACCCCTCCAGCGCCTCCACCGACGCCGCGAGTGCGTCCAGGTAGCGATCGAGGGTGGGGTTCTCCCACTCGTCCGGATGATCCTGCAGGTCAGCACACATATCGGACAAGACCCGCTGCACATCGACAGCTGTAGCAACCTGATCGATGTCGGTCACGTGTGCGAACCGACCAGTCTCGTAGCCAGAGCTCATGGGGGCAATCATCCTCGTCGGTGGAGAGCGAAGCGCGGGGTCGTCTCATCCGACGTTGTCCATCAGGGGCACGCCGGGCAAGATCATGTGAGACAGAGGCAATGTCGCGTGAGACGGGACAAGCCCGAAGTCGCACTCCGTCACCGCTCCCCAGAGAGTGATCAAGAGCCACTTCTGGATGGCCACCAGCACGAGGCCCTGCTCGGGGCGAACTTCAGTCACCCCGCCATCGTCGCGGCCACCGAACTGTTCGAACGCGCCGACGGTGTCGTCATCGGCACACCCGTCTACAAGGCCGCCTACTCCGGCCTGCTGAAGTCCCTGCTCGACCTGCTCCCGCAGTTCGCGCTGACGGGCAAGACGATTCTGCCTCTGGCCACCGGCGGGACCACCGCACATGTCCTGGCCATCGACTACGCCCTGCGCCCCGTACTGACGTCGATGGGCGCCGACCACATCGTTCAGGGCTGGTTCGTCCTGGACCGCGACATCACCGTGCACGAGGACGGAACGATCAGCATCGAGACGCGCACCGATGAGACCCTCAGCCGCCTGATCGACCAGTTCTCCACGGCGACCGGCCGCACCCCACGACTGGCGACCGCCGGCTGACCACCCGAAGTGCTGTGGGGACGTCCGCACGTCGGCGTTCAGGCGTCGTGGTGGCCGTCCCCATCACCGGCATCGCCACGGCGCAGGATCGCCGGGCGCCGCGCCCACAGGCTGCCCATCTGCGTCGACTTCTTGACCATCAGCTCCGTGTGGTCCCGGATCTCTCCGAGATGGCGGCGGTTGTCGTCGGTGAGGTCCAGCGGCCTCTCCGCTCCCCGGTCGGCCACCGTGGCAAGGAGATTGATGTGGAACATCGCCTCGAACAGGCTGGATCGCTGCACCTCCCGGTGGAAACCGGCGGCGACCTCCTGCCCGAACTCTCCCCCCACGACCCGGTCGGCCAACGCCATCGCCCAGTCGTACGCGGCCTCGCGCCGTGCGCCGAAAGTGATCAGGCCGTCGTACAGCCTTCCGACGATGCGGAGCGCGCTCGTCCCCGACGCGATCGCCTGGGTTCGTGCGAGATCGTCGAACACCCCTTCGTACGGCCGCCCGTGGTGAAACGCGGCGACGCAGCGGCCGACGATGGTCTCGACCTCGTCCTCGAGCGCTGGCGGGTACGGGTACAGGGGCGGCGCCGTGGAGCCGTGGGGCCGCACTGAGGGCGGCTCCATGACCTTCGTGCGGGGCGCGGTCTCCGGCGGATGTTGCCAGCGCATCCGGTCGAGCCAGGCGCGGGCGTCCGGATCGGAGGTCAGGTCGGGCGCCTCCGAGAGGCTGGTGACAAGGGCCTGAACGAGCCGGGCCGCGTCCTGGGAGGCGGCGTGCTCGGTCAGCCGTTCGGTCAGGGACAGCACGTCATCGGCCCGGCCGCTGTGGATCTGCCATCGCATTCCCCGCAGGTACGTGCTCATCCCGGAGAGCATGTGGGCCCGGTTGCCGGGGTTCCAGACCTCGATCTCCCAGTGGGCGACGAAACCGTCCGCGTAGTGGGCCCAGTCCCTGGTGGCCATGTTCATCATCGCGCTCGGGAGTGCCGCGGTGGCCAGACGGAGCACGTCGAGGGCCCCTCGCATGGCGGGGTCATCCGGATTGAGGTCACCCAGACGTTCGGCCCAGTAACTCTGTTCGTCCGGTTTGAGGGGGCCCCGGGTGTTCAGCCATTCGATGAACGGCTGCAGGACCAGGTGCAGTCGCCGCCTGTGGTTCGCCGCGCCCAGTAGCGCACGGACGCAGTTGCGGCCGTACCCGGCCAGTATCTCGATGTCGCCTCGGCTCGGGGCTCGTGGCGAGCGGGCCAGCACCATGTGAAAGGGGCGCATCAACTCGGGCTTGACGGGCGTCAGCCAGTCCAGCCCGGCGCGCAGATGCGGAGCCCGGCCCTCGGCGAGCCGGGCGATCAGCTCACAGACCGCTGCGGGATTCTGCGAGAGAGCGACCAGACTCTGGCCGTACTCGCTGGTCTGCCCGGTGGCGATGACCTCCTCGTAGAGCATCTCGGCGACGCCGTTCAGCCCACCCTCCAGATCCTCGCGGCGGTCGGGCGACAGGATCACGCCGGCCAGGAACCTGTCGGTGCAACCGAGACGCTCGGCCCAGACCAGGTAGGGCCGTACCCGCCGGCTGCTCGGTGCCCACAGCAGGCGCTTGGCGGTATCGATCAAACTGTCGACCAGCAGCGCCGGATCGCCCTTCGCGATGATCGGCAGCCAGTGTTCGATCCGCGGAAAGTCCTCGTGCTCCCCCAGGCCGATGAGATAGCCCAGGGCCTTGCGGCGGTCGTCCGGCTCCAGGTCGATGATCTGGCCGCTGTCCAGCAGCTCGCGTACTTCGCCGGGATCACCGTCGTCCGTCCGGATACGCTCGACAACGAGGCGTGGCCGTTCGAGCCGCTCCAGTGCCTGTACGGCGTGCGTGGGATCCTCGAACCGTCTGGGTTCGATCTCGGCCGCCAGCCGGCCGATGATCCATGACGGCTCCTTGCCGCCGGTCAGCAGCGCGTCGAGCCGCTCAAGGTAAGCGCCCGCGGCTCCCTCACCATGCGGTACGTGGCCCGAGCCTCGCCAGATGACCGGGTGAGCCTCGTCCCGTGCCCGTCGGGCGAACGACAGCCGGATGCGGTGCCGCGTGGCGCTGTTGGTCCACGTGGAGGCCGTGAACCTGGTCCGATAGCCGTACGGCAGCAGCGAGATCACCGCGTCCAGGAACCGCAACCGCTCCAGCAGTTTCGTCTGCTCGGCCCGTACGACGCAGACCGCGCGGCGGGGGATCAGCAGCAGCGCCGCCGTCTCGCGTACCGTCTGCTCGCCCAGCGCCGCCATGTCCGCGACGAGCCGTCCGGGGTCGAGTTCCGGCACCTGAACGCGGATCGGCTGAGAGCCATGGTCGCGCGGTGACAGGTCCTTCAGCGCCCCGTACAGCTCGACATAGGACACCGGATGCTCGCTGAGCTGCCGGTACGGCACGCAGAAGTACCTGGTCTCGGCGATGTCCCGGCCCACGCCGTCCTTGTCCCCGGTCCACGTCTGTATCGCCAGCCCAAGATGGGCGTCGTCGTTCGCGCCGACCCAGCTGAGCGTGACCCGGGGCAATGCCTCCGGCGAGTCGGCAGTGCCGGGGGTGAACCGCGCGATGATCTCTTTGAACTGAGCGGGTTGGTAGCGCCCACGGCTGGCAGCGGTGACCGAATAGTCGTCCCGCTCCCCGGGTGGCTTCCCCCAGATCGCCCACTCCGCTTCGATCCACACCATCGTTTCTTTCGTCCGCTCAGTGGGTTGCGGGGCCGTCGAGCTGCTGGCCCAGCCACAGCACCGGCTCCAGCACGTTGATCGGGTGAACGGCGCCCCGGATCGTGTGGCCGCCGTGGCCGTCGGGCACCACGTTCTGATAGTCGGCGGTCCGGAAACGGATCGACTTTCCCAGGTAGAAGCCGATCGAGGAAGTGGCGAAGTAGCGGACCTTGCTGTCGTGGAAGTAGCGCTTGATGCTCTTGCGGACCAGGGCGGCGCTGCCGGTCGGCGACACCTTGCACAGGTCCTCGAAGAGGTCCTCGGCGCTGTCGTCGTGCACCCGGGGGAACATGTGGTCGTCGTCGACGTCGACGGTCAGATAACCCCGCCGGTCGGCGGTCTGGTAGACGCGCGGCTCGTCGAATTTGGTGATGCAGACCGCCAGGTGATGCGGCAGACGGTTACCGTCGAAGCGGCGATTCTGCAACGCCCGCTGGGCGATCTGCGCCAGTGTGCCCTGGAAGTACTTGTACGCGTCGCCCTTCTCCTTCTCCCGGATCGGATCGTAGAGATAGACGATGCCGTCACAGGCCGCCAGGCTGTCGATCAGCCGCTCGGTGTCCGACTGGGACTCCTCATCGCTCTCGTCCTCGTCAAAGCCGAGATCCTTGAGCGTCACCGCGTCGTCATCGGTCTTGGTCCCGCTCTTGAAGGTGTCACCCGGCGCGTCGATGAGGTCGACGTGGAACTGCAGCGGCACCCTCACGATCTCCTTGCGCCAGCGCCCGCCGATACGGACCTCGCTCTCCGACATCATCACCCAGCTCAGCTCGGCCATGCTCTCGGTGGCCTTGGGAAAGCGACGTTGATCGGTGAGTGCCGCGGTGGCCTCGGTCAGGAACGCGACGGAATCGTCGTTCACCCCGACGAGCGCCCAGTCCTGCCGGCTCTGGGCCACCGCCACGTTGAGCGAGGCGAGAAAGGAGGTCTTCCCGCTGCCGGGTGCGCCCCACAGCCCGATACGTCGCATCACCCGCTTCGGGCCAGGCCGGCCTGGGGGCGTCTCGCGGAGGGTCACCATCGCCTCATTCCTGGTCATTCCTGATCGAACAGCGGGAAGGGAAGTCTCTGGACACGTGGCACGAGCACTCCGATGTCCACGCCGAGCCGACGGGGTTCGGCTTCGGGCAGCTCGTAGAGGGCCTTGGCGCCCAGCCGGTGCCACGTCGGCCGGTCCCGGGCGTTCAGCCGGTCGACAATGGCGATGCGGGAGACATCGGTGTTCCGCTCCAGTGTGCGGAGCAGCTTGCCCGAGTCATGGCCGTACGGACAGGGCAGCACGCGGCTCTCGCTGGCTCTGGGCGGGTGCGGTGGGCGTCCGCCGACGGTCATCAGCACGGTCTTTCGAACTCCGGTCGTGCGGACGATGCGGCCGACGGCCTCGAAGAGCATGTCCTCGACCGGTGCGGCTTCGTGATACTCCGACTCGACCGCGCGCAGCCTCGCCAACGTCGTGAGCGCCTCTGCGGCGGGGGCCAGCCACGCTCCGCGGACCACTCGGCGGTCATCCAGCCGTGAGTCGAGCGGGTGATCGCCGTAGCCGAGGATGGCGATCCGGAGCAGGTCGGGCTCTGAGCACTCCTCGTCCAGGATCTTGATCAGCTCACGGATCAGGCGGAGCCGGGCGTCCACTGCCTCGCGGCCGCCGCCCAACTCCACTCCGCACACCAGGTCCACGGCTGCCACGGACGGCTCAAGCCGCTCGGGGATCAGGCTCAGCAGCTCCGACCAGCGCCGTTCGTCCGGTGCCACGCCCGCAGGTTCGACGAACCGGACGCGGGCCGGCCCGTCCAACACCGCGCGCAGCCGATACGTCCCCGGTCGCAGCTTGACAGAGTTGATGGACAGCAGCCGTGGATCGCCGTCGTGCCAGGTGACGGTGGCGAGCACGGTGCCGTTCTCGTCGGACGAGACGCAGCGCACCGGCAGGACGGTCTCGTCGCCGGGCCGGGCGCCCACCGGGAAGAGTTGGCGGGACTGCAACATCACCTCGCGGCTCGCCGGATGCACCGCGGCCACGACGAGTTCGTACGGCTGGTGCAACGGGGAGTCCTCGACCAGCCGCTCCAGTTGCGGGCCCGATGACATCGACGAGACCCGCACCGACGCGGCCGGTTCGTATCGGCGCGCCAGGAACGCCACCGCCCGCTCGGGCAGAGTCCAGCCGGACACCGTAGAGGTGATCACGACAGGCCGACTCGTACGGATGAGCGCGGCGAGTGCGTCTTCCAGCGTGGCCCACAGCTGCTCGTGATCGAACGCCGCGACACCGCCGGCGAGCTGGAAGGACCGTACGATCGGGTCCGGGGAGAGCGTCGGCAGCAGGTCTGTCCAACTGGCCAGGTCACGTGCGGACATGACCTCGAGCCATCCCAGCGGCCCCACACCGACCTGCGTGGCGCCGATGCCCTTGTCGGTCACCTCGATGACGGTCAGCCGGTCGGAGCCGTTCAGCGTGGCCACCGCCTGGCGAAGGATTTCGGCCAGCACACTCTCAGGAACGACGTCGGGACGCGCGGCGCGCACGGCCCGTTCCCATTCGTCATGGTCCGGCGTGCCGCCGCGGATACACGGCATCCGCCGCCCACTCTCGTCCGGGGAGACCCGCGCGGCCGCGATCGCGTCAAAGGCACGACGTGCCGCCTCGAGCTCGCCCTCCTGCCCGTCGGTATCCGGAGGCAACCGGGCCCACCCGCAGGCACGGCAGATCGGCTCGCCGTCCCACCGCCGCCCACAGACCGGACACCTCGGGTGGTTCGGTCCCCCCTCGCAACCCGCACCACCCCCGGCCGGATCGCCTGAGCCACCCGTCGACTCCGCCCCGCTCCCGTTATCAGGGGCGGTGTCATCCTCGGGACCTACGCCAGGCCCGACAAAAGGGTTATCTTCCGGCATCTCGGACAACGGCCCTCAGGCTGGCATTGGTCATTGATCCCGTTTCGGTCGTGCCGTCGTCGGATGCGAGGGGTTCATCTTGGAGCGATCATACGGATATGATGGCATATAAACAAGTGTGTCTTTTTACACAGACGTCCTGCGAGTAGCGAGGTAGCCTCATGCACTTGACCGGATGCAGCAAGCCGGAGCTATCTGCTGATTCGGGCCATCACCGGCTAAAAATCGACAACTAACGTTGCTTGAAGTCTTCGACCATCAGCCCGGTCATCGGGAGGGCCTTCCGCCTCCGCCCCGAACGATCCGATGAGTGGGCATGCTCTTCGCGTCCGTGACCTCACCCCCCTCAGAGAGAGTGCACGTGAGACGTTTTCTGATCTGGCTTTCCGGGGCCCGCTCCGAGATCTTGGCCCTCTGCGCCACCGACCGCGGCAAATACGAGGGCATCGGCAGTGCCGTGCTCATCACGTCGGTGATGGCCGGCATCTCGATGACCTTCGCACTCCACACCGCACTCATGGTCGCACTGCCCATCGCGATCGGCTTCGGTCTGGCGTGGAGTATGGCGATCATGAGCCTCGACCGGTGGCTCGTAACCTCTATTCAGCGACGCGAAAGTGCCTGGAAGAATTTCCTTCCAGCCATTCCACGACTCGTGCTCGCGCTGTTGTTCGGATTGGTCATCTCCACGCCGCTGGTCCTCCAGATATTCAAGCCGGAGATCGATGTACAGATCGTCCAGATTCAGGAGAACCAGGCCAACGCCTTCAGCAAGGACCAAGCCAACGGTTCCATCGGAAAAGAGATCACCGCGCTTCAGGGGCAGGCCCAGCGGCTGCAGCACACCATCTCCTCGGGCGGCGATGACCCGGTCGACCCGGCCTCCGATCCAAAGGTCGTCGGGCTCACCAAGCAGCGCGACGCTCAGGCGAAGACGGCCAACGCACAGTTCAAGGACTGGCAGTGTCAGCTCTATGGCCCGTGCAAACCGGTCGGCGACGGCCCGCTGGCCAAGGCCAAGGAGAACAGCTACCGGCAGGCGCAGAGCGAGCTGAACGACCTCAACAACCAGATCGAGGCACGCAAGAGCGAACTCACCGCCACTGACAGCAAAGGCAGGCAGGCGCGGGTCGACTATGCGCGCGGGGCGCTCCCGGGCGTACAGAAGCAGCTCCAGACCCTCCAGCAGCAACAGCAGGCCCGCCAGCGGTCATACGCGGCGAGCAACAAAGCGTCCAAGGGGTTGCTCATCAGGCTTCAGGCACTCGATCAGGTCGCCAAGAAGAACGGCACGCTGCGGTCCGCGCAGATATTGCTGTTCCTGTTCATCACAGCGATCGAATGTCTACCCATCATCGTCAAGCTCCTGCACACTTTCGGCCCGCCGAACAGCTACGAGAAGGTCCTGGCAGAGAAGGAACGCATCCAGCTCAGGGTGGCCCATAAGAATCTCCAGAGAGAGCTGTTCGCCGACGTGGACGGTGACGACGTCAGCGGGATCTGGGATGGCGAGTCAGGTTCGGTCACCGCCACGATGCCGAGCGAATCGCCGCCTTCCGTGAGTGAACCTCTCGACCAGGTGGAGGTCCGGTCCGTCATACCGCGACCGCCGGACACCTGGGAGCACCGCAAGCTGCAGAGCATGGCTGACATGCCGATCCGAGGCGACGACGTATCGTCCGTTCCAGCGCGTCCCACCACGCCGGATGAGGCCGTGCCCGAGGCTGGTGAGCTCTTCCCCGATGACCCGGACCTCTGGGGCGGGGAGCACACCGGATGAGAGGCCGCCCCGAAAAGACGATCGCCGGGCGTTATCGGCTCACCTCCAAGCTCGGCCAGGGTGGGATGGGCGGCGTCTGGCTCGCCCACGACGAGGTCCTCGACCGCCGCGTGGCGCTGAAGGAGATCGTTCTTCCGCACGGTGGTGGCGCCAAGGAACGCGCCCACCTGAGACTCAGGGCCTGGCACGAGGCGGTGGCGGCCGCCCGCCTCCAGCACAGCGGCATCGTACGGATCTACGACGTCGTCAAAGAGGACGGGGATCCGTGGATCGTGATGGAGTACATCGCGGGCCACTCTCTCGCCGATCTGATCCAGAGCTCCCCGGAGGTGCTCACCGAGCGCTACATCGCCGAGATCGGCCTGCGCGTACTGGACGCCCTGTGCGTCGCCCACGCCGAGGGTGTGCTGCACCGCGACGTCAAGCCCGCCAACATCCTCATCGGCCGTACGCCGAACGAGGTGATGCTGGCAGACTTCGGAATCGCGACCATCGAGGGCCACAGCCGCCTCACTCGCGACGGTTCCGTGATCGGCACGGTCGCGTACATGGCCCCGGAGCGCTTCAGAGCGAAAGGCACGGTCGGTCCCGCCTCCGACATGTGGTCATTGGGTGCGACGCTCTACACGGCAGTGCAGGGACACTCGCCCTACCACCGTGACAACGACATCGAGATCATGGGCGCGAGACTGTCCGAGGATGAGGCCCCGGAACCCCTGACCGGTGCACATCGTCTCCGCCCGGTGATCGAACGCCTCCTCATCAAGGACCCCGACGCACGAATGCGCGCCGACGAAGCAGCGCATCTACTAGGCCGAATCGTCGCTGAGAGCACATCGGTACGCGCCGGCGGCCGACCACCGTCCGGCCCCTGTCTACCGGAGTCGGGTCCCGGCCGTCGGAAGCCGGAACGGCCGGACCCGGGCTCTGGGAAGCCCGAGCAGCCGAGCCGGCCGGGAGACGCCGCGCCGGCCGAGCCCGACGACCGGCGCGCCCCCTTGTCGCACTTCGCCGCGATGGCAGCCGGGGAACCGACCCGAGCTGTCATGGTCATGGCCAGAATGGGCCCGCGCGCCGCCGGCGGCGTCCTGGACGACATGGCGTCCGAAACCACGGCCGCCGCCCGCATGATGAGCGTGATGTCCACCGAATATGCCGCAGGCGTGCTGGACCACGCACAACCCAGGACCGCCGCGGCCGTACTGCTGGCGCTACCGCCGACCCGAGCCGCCGAGATCCTGGTCCGTATGGCGCACAAACCCGCCGGAGCCGTGGTCGGAGCAATGTCCGCCCACATCCGCCCCACCGCTGCCGTCGTCCGGGCGATGCCCGAAGCCGAAGCCGGTCGGGTGTTCAACAATGTGCAGCCAAGAGTCGCGTCGAGCGTGCTTCTCCAGCTGAAGCCCCAACCGGCAGCGGCAGTGCTCGCACACATGGCCGTAAGACCGGCAGGAACCGTGGTCGAAACAATGTCCGCGAAGGTCTCGGCAGCGGCGGCGGTGGTCCGTGCGATGCCCACCGAACTGGCCGGGGGAGTCCTGACCCACACTCCACCCAGAACGGCCGCCTCAATTTTGTCAGTGGTGGAAGCCTCCTGGGCCACCCAGGTCCTGGCCGAAATGGACCAGCCAGTCTCCGTGCAGGTCGTCCGTCACCTGAACAGAACCCCGAGCACCGGAAGCTGACAACGCCGATGCCGGTGTGGTGGGAACGCGGGGGACTGGACCGTCCGCATGGATCGAGGGCAGCCGGGGCGGCGGGTCGACGAGGACGGCCAGGTCGACGGCCGGCCTACTTGACGGCGATGGGATTGACGGGGGAGCCGACGGCTCCGGTGATGGGCAAGGGGGCGGCGGTGAGCCAGAACTCGTGGACGCCGTCCGTCGCGCAGTCGTCGGCGAGCGCCTCCAGGTCCCACATCTCGCCGACCAGCAGTCCGATGTTGGGGATCACGACCTGGTGCAGCGGCTGGAAGGCGTGGTCGAACTCGTTCGGCCGGACCTCGAAGCCCCAGGTGTCGGTGGCGATCGCGGCGATCTCCGTACGGTGCAGCCACCCGGCGGTGGTGAACGACAGCCCCGGCGCGGGCCCTCCCGCGTAGTCCCCCCAGCCGTCGCGGCCCACCCGCGCCAGCTGCCCGGTCCGTACGAGGACGATGTCCCCGCGGCCGATCTCCACACCGTGCGCCGCCGCGGTCTCGGTGAGGTGCTCCGCGGTGATCGGGAACCCGTCCGGCAGCTCGCCCTGAGCACCGACCACTCGGCCCACGTCCAGTAGCACGCCGCGGCCGGCCACGTGCGGGGCCATGTGCTCGATACCGGTGACCAGGTCTCCGTCGGAGGTCACCACCTTCTCGGCGGCCCGGCCGTTCCAGGCCTTGCCCCGATCGAAGATGTGCCCGAGCCCGTCCCACTGCGTGGAGCACTGCAGCGGCATCGCGATCACGTCGTCGGCGCCGCCGATCCCATGAGGGAAGCCCTGGTGTCCCAGCGCCGCGTCGGTGCCTGTGTCGATCATGGTGTGCACCGGATTGGTGCGGCGCCGCCAGCCCTTCTGCGGGCCGTTCATGTCGAACCGCTGCGACAGCGAGAAGCTCACGCCCCGCCGTACGAGGGCGGCGCCCTCGCGGCGCTTGGCGTCGGTGAGGAAGTTGAGGGTGCCGAGCACGTCGTCCTCGCCCCAGCGCCCCCAGTTCGAGTACGCCTTGGCGGCCGCGGCGATCGCGCCCGCCGGATCCGTGGGATCGATATGCGTGGTCATGCGTTCCCCCGGCGAAGGGACGCCCCCAGAACGACGTCGTCGTACGGGCCGGTGATCGCGCTCGGCAGGCCGGCGGCCGCCAGTCGCGCGACGCGTCGTCCGCGAGGGCGTGCAGGGTGGGCAGGGTGGGCAGGGTCTCCTCCCACCGTTCCAGGATCGCGCGCATCACGGCCGGCGTCGAGCGGGAAGCAGCTCGCGGAGATTGGCGAGGCCATCACCGCGTCCCTCGAGCGCGCCGGGGCGCGACCTGGGGGTTCACCGCGATTTTATCGGCGGCGACCAGTACCTCTCCCGTTTGATTGTCATTTCGGCACGAATTCATCGGCGGCGACTAGCGTTACTTGCGTAGCTTCGCGGCCGCCGTGTGTGTCCTCGGCGCACGGCGCTCAGCGCATGTCATGTCCTATGTCAAGGAGTCGAGCCATCAAGGGAAGAACCATCGGCTGGGGCGCAGCCATCCTTGCGTCGGCAGGGATCCTTACCGCAGCGATCACCTCCACCAGCAGCACGGCCGTTAAGTCCGCCGGCTTCGGCGAGAACGCGAATCATTACTACATCGAGATCAGCGGCACCGGCGCGGGTGACCCGGCTGGATGCGACGGCAGGTACACCACCGGCTACCAAGGCAACTACACAGCCGCAAACGATCATCTCAATGGCGGCAAATGGGTTGCGGTCTGTTACCCGGCCACCATCGGCCCGTTCGTGGGTAACGGGTTCAGGCCGGATCCGGCCGCGCCGCACCTCGACGACAGTGTTGCGCAGGGCGTGACCAATACGGTCAAGGCGCTCGAGGAGAAGTACCACGAGGACCCGGGCGCACACTTCACGATCGTCGGATACTCACAAGGCGCCGAGGTCGGGGACATGGCGCTGCAGAGGGTCGCCAATGGCGACACGGCGGTCCCGAAGTCGCAGGTCGACGGCAAGCTCTACGCCGACCCGATGCAGCCTGGCACCGGGCTCTGGGCGAAGAACCCCAAGGGCTGGAACATTCCGCTCGTCGGGATCACCTCGCCAGGTCCCGGTCCGGAGAACTTCTCCGGCGTTCCCGTCGAACGCTTCTGCATCCACTCCGACGGCATCTGCGATGGGGCGTCGGTCTTCCCGCCGGAGGCGCAAACGGCCCCCGCCATCGTCGGCTATTTCCGGCAGCACGGTCGCTATCCGAATAATGGCGACATCATTCCCCAGACCATCGCCAACGACGTCAAAAACGGCATCACCTGGTACCCGGCCTCGTAATCGGCCGAACAGGTTCAGGGGCGGGCGTCGCCGAAGCCGGGCGCGCCCGCCCCCCATCCCTGCGCACACCTTCGTCGCCCGGCCGCGGCGAAGTGACGTTCAAGGCATCGGTCAACCAGGCGTACGCCCGCTCGTAGTCGCCCGTCGGGAAGCTCGTGGGGCCGCGATCGCTCGCGCATCGCGCGGCGGCCACGTAGAGCCGGAAGACGCCGGCCCGTGCGGCGGCGACCTCGGCCGGGTCCGCTGCCGCGAGCCGCCGTGCGTACACCGCGACCAGGTCGTGCAACCGGTACCGACCCGCGGTCGGCTGCCGCAGCAGGCCGACGTCGACCAGGCTTTCCATCGCCTGCTCGGCGTCCCGCGGTGACCAGCCGAGCATGGCGGCCGGCGTCAACCGGTCGAACTCCGCAGTCGGCGACAGCCCCAGCACACGGAACGCGCGCCGGACCACGGCCGGAAGCCGGTCGTAGGAAAGCCGGAAAGCCGCCTCGACACTGCGGTCCTCCGCGGTCAGCTCGCCGAGGCGATGTTCAGCGTCGGCCAGTCGGGACACCAGATACTCGAACGTCCACGTCGGCCGGTTCTGCAACCGCGCCGCTGCGATCCGAAGGGCCAGCGGGAGCCGGTCGCACAGGCGAGCCAGCTCGCGCACCGCCTGCGGCTCCTGGGCGCAACGCGTCCCGCCCACGACGCGGGTCAAAAGCACCTCCGCCTCATCGATTGCAAGCGGCCCCAGAGAGATCCGGCGGTCCGCGTCGACCCCGGCCAGTCGCCGACGGCTCGTCACGAGCACCCTGCTGCCCGCCCCGGAGGGCAGCAAGGGCCGAGCCTGCTCGGCGCCGGCCGCATCATCGAGCACCAGCAGCAGTCGCAACGAGGCGGTCATCGCCCGCCAGCACGCGGCGAGCTCGTCGAGGTCCTCCGCGTCGTCGTCGGCGCCGACCGCTCGCAGCAGCCGCCGCAGGGCACGCTGCGGCGCAAGGGGCTCCCTCCCCTCGCTGTGTCCGTGCAGATCGACGAACAGGCAGCCGTCCGGGAACGACTCCTGAAGCAGCCTCGCCGCGTGGACGACCAGTGCCGTCTTGCCGATTCCCGCCACCCCGTCCACCACGGCAACCGACACGACGTCCGCACGGGACGGCGCGGTGAGGCTCGTGATCTCCCGGCGACGCCCGACGAGATCTCCCACGTCTCCCGGCAGCTCGTTACGCGTGCGAGCGCTCGGTCTGACGCGCCCCGGTGTCGGTGCCTCGGTCGGCTCACGTGGCACGGCGTTTCCGACAAGGGAGGTGTCGTCACCGCGCAGCACCGCCTGGTGCACCCGACGCAGCTCCTCGCCTGGCTCCACCGCCAGATCCTCCACCAGCCGGTCACGCACTCCGGTGAACACGGAGAGCGCGTCGGCCTGCCGCCCGCTCCCGTACAAGGCGCGCATCAACAAGGCGGCCAGCGATTCGCTGTGGGGGTGCGTCGCCGTCAGGGCCGACAGCTCACCCACCGCGTCGGTGCAACGGCCCAACCGCAACTGGCATTCGAGCTTCTCCTGGACCAGTGCGATCCTGCGTTCGGCGAACCGCAGCCGCTCTCCCTCGGCGAACGGCCCGGGAATCCCGCTCAACGGCTCACCCTGGAACAGCTCCAGGGCTCTGGAGCAGGCGTCCACCGCGGCGCCGAAGTCACCTGAATTTCTCGCCGAGCCCGCCTCGTCGGCGATCTCCTCCAGCCGCAGGGCGTCCACCAAGACGTCTCCGCTGACGAAGCGATAGCCGCCGCGATCGCTGCTGATCACGGAGCTCGCGGCGCCCGTATCTGAGGCGCGCAGGCACTCGCGCAACCGGTGCACATAGACCGGTATGACCTTGCCGCCCGTGCCCGGTGGCGACGTACCCCACACCCCGTCGAGGAGCTCCTGCCGGCTGACTGTCACGTCCGGCCGCAGCAGCAAGGCGACGAGCAGGGCCTGCTGGCGAACGGGACCGAGGTCCAACCGCACACCACTGTGCCATGCCCGGATCGGGCCGAGCACCGCGAACCGTAGCTGTCGCGAAGACCCTGTCATGGTCTACCTCTGGCCGGCGGTGCCGACATCGTCGAGCCGGAGTCCCGGATCGACGGAATGCACCGCGAGCATCGACATCAGGAAGGAGTTCACCAAGAACCGGTGCAGGCGTGCGCGGTCCAGGTCCCGATGCTCGAGCCAGTGCAGCACGCTCGTCTCGAGGAAGGCCAGCTGCCCGTCGATCGCAATCTTCAACACCCGGGAGCGTCTGACGATCTGCGGATCTCCCGGGCTCATGCGCGCGATGTGCTCGACGAAGCGGGTGATCCTTTGTTCACGCCGGGTGTTCATCACTTCGGCGACACCGGGGATGCCGAGCTGTCCGCCGAAGATCGCGATATAGCCGGCCGCATGGCTCTCGGCGTAGCCGATGAGGCCGTCGATCGCGTGCTCGATCTGTTCGAGCGGTGGTAGGCCGGGGTCCGGCTCGGTCGCCGCGACGAGCTCGTCCGCTGCCGCCTGCAACACTGCGACGAGGAACTCCTCCTTGTCCTGGAAATAGTGGTACAGCAACCCCTTCGAAACCCCGGCCGCCCGCGCGACGGCGTTGATCGAGAAGACCGCCGGGCGGGCGCCGAGAAGCTCGATGCCGACGCGCAGAAGCTGCTCGCGCCGTTGATCCGTGTCGAGGCGAACCCTAACCACGGCGACAACTTAGCCAGTATTGACCGGGCGTTCAATAGAGTTGCGCTCTCTGTGCGCGACCCGGCGGCTACGGCGCGATGCCCCCGCCCGAGATGTTGTTCTGAGGCAGAACTATACTGTGATTGTTCTGAGGCAGAACTAGTTGAGGGTAGGGCCGGCGTGACCTTGTTGCGGGAAAGTCCACGTCCGAAGGCCGTCAGGGAGCATCGGTGGGCACCCTGGCTGGCGGTCTGCTCGGTATGCGTGGGCGCGTTCATGGGGCAGTTGGACGCGAGCATCGTCACGCTGGCGTACCCGGCCGTCCAACGAGAGTTCGGCGCTCCGCTGGCGTCGGTGCAGTGGGTGTCGCTGGGGTACCTGCTGGTGCTGGTCGGCCTGCTGGCGGCGGTGGGCCGGCTGGCCGACGCGGCCGGCCGCAAACTCGTCTACCTGCAGGGCTTCGTGGTGTTCACCGTCGCGTCGGCCGCGTGCGGGTTCGCGCCGTCCCTGGAATCGCTCGTGGTCTTCCGGCTGGTGCAGGCGGCGGGTGCCGCGATGTTGCAGGCGAACAGCGTCGCCCTGGTCAGTGCCAGCGTGCCGCGCGAGCGGTTGCGTCAGGGTTTGGGGCTGCAGGCCGCCGGTCAGGCGTTGGGCCTCGCGCTCGGGCCGACCGCCGGGGGGCTGCTCGTCGCCTCCGCGGGCTGGCGATGGGTGTTCTGGATCAACGTGCCCGTCGGGTGCGCGGCGATCGTGGCCGGTCACTATCTGCTGCCTCGCACGCGCGAGCGCAGCACCGTACGGCGTCTCGACTGGCCGGGGCTCCTGCTCATCGCGGCCGCCACGACCGCCCTGTTGGTGGCACTGTCGGGCGCTTCGGGGCTGGGCCTGCCCGGTTCCGCGATCCTCGGCCTGCTGGGCCTGTCCTGTGTCGCGTGGACCGGGTTGTGGATCCGGGAACGGCGTGCGCGCTTCCCGCTCATCGATCCGGCTCTGCTCCGCGCCCCGGGGGTGGCGACGGGGCTGTTCGGGGCGCTGTGCGGCTATCTGGTGCTGTTCGGGCCGCTGGCGCTGATGCCCCAGATACTGCCCGGCGGGGCGGCGCACGCCGGCCTGGTGCTGACCGCGTTGCCCGTCGGGTTCGCGATCGCGGCTCTGGGCACCGACCGAATCCTGCCGCGCCGATGGGGGAACCGGGCCCGCGGCGTCGGCGGTGCGGCGGTCGCCCTGGCGGCCCTGGCGCTGCTGGTTCCGGCTCCGACCGCGACCGGTCCGGTGATCGTGCTGCTCGGACTGCTGGGAATCGGCTTGGGAGTGTTCATCCCGGCGAACAACACCGTGATCTTGTCGGCCGTTCCGGCGCGGCTCTCCGGCACCGGCGGGGGAATGGTCAACATGACCCGGGGGATCGGCACCGCGTTGGGGATCGCGCTGGTCACGTTCGCGCTGCACGTGGCGGGAAAGGACGCCGGCGGCGCGCGTACGGCGGTCGTGATGATGGCGGTCGCGGGCCTGGCGGCCGTCGTGAGCGCCGCGTACGCCAGGACCGGTCGACCGGGCACAGTGCGAAAGGTCTATCAAACCGAGGGATCAAAGCGACAATGACGGTCATGAACGAGCGCGATCGATCTACCGTCCCTCCCGCAGAGGACATCCGGAGACCAGAACCTGCAGGGCCTGAGCTCGCCGACACGGTCGCTCGATTGCGACGTGCGATGCGCCGTGCCGCTCGCGCCGTTGATCCGGCCAATCCGCTGGCGGTGGCGCAGCTGGAGCTTCTGTCGGCGGTGGCGGATGAGCCGGGGATCCGCCCGGGCGAACTCGCGCGGCGGCTGCGATTGGCCCCGAACTCGGTGACCACCCTGGCCAACGGCCTGCATGCCAAGGGCCTCATCACCCGTTCGGCGGGCGGCCGCGATGGCCGTGCGGTCGCGCTGAAGCCGACGGACAAGGGGCTTGAGGCCGTCGAGGCGTGGAAGAGCACCAATACCTCGATCATCGAGGCGGCGCTGGCATCCCTGGACGAGAGCCACACTCGAGCCCTGTCCGGCGCCCTTCCGGCTCTGCGTGAGCTTACGCAGGCCGTCGACGCGATGGCGGACGCGTCATCGAGCGAATAAAGCGGGGTGGAACGCTGCTCGTGGATGTCGACGAAGTTCTGCCTCCGGATCTTTCATGTGTTCAGCCGTTGAGCAGCACGTTCGTGAGTGCCGCCGCACAGACACACACGATCGCCCCTGCGGTCAGCAGCGAACGCCCCCGGGAGCCGCGCGGTGATGGTCCGGGAGGCCGGCAGTGGCAGGCGACGCAGATCAGGGCGCTGACGGCCAATATCGGCAGCCCGATGACCGGATCGATCTTCGTGATCGCGCCGCCCAGCGACGCGACGGAAATGGCGGTACGGGTCCGAGCCAGTTGTGTTCGTTCCCTGGCCATGCCGGGGTCTCGGTCCGGCCCTTCGCGAGGGGTGTTCATCGGCCGCGGACCGCCGAGACCACAACGACGATCAACGAGGCGATCGCCGTCGTGGCGATGGCGGCCGCGAGGATCGTCGGTAGCCGTGATCGTGGCAACGGTCGCTGTTCATGGAGGACCTTGTGATTGCGTTTGAACTCGAGGTAGCTGACCGCGGCGACAACGGCACCCAGGACCATCAGCGGGACGCCGAGCAGATCGCGACTCCATGGAACGCCGGGGAAGGGCCGCAGGACTTGGATACTCGCCAGTCCGGCGGCCACGAGGGCGAGCGCGGTTCGGCTCCAGGCCAGGAAGGTCCGTTCGTTGGCGAACAGGAACCGTACGTCCGGCAGGAACCGTACGTCCGGCGCGGTCGCGTCGCCGGGATTTGCTCTCGGGAGTGGTCGTCCGAGAGCCCGCAGGTGAGGTGACGTGACCACGGCGGTCAAGGTGGCCAGCGTGAGGAGGGCGAAGGCGAGCCGGTCACCGGCCATCGGCAGGGGTGAATGAGGTCGCAGGAAGAGGGTGACCGTTGCCACGGCGAACGCGATGCCCAGCTCCCGAGCTGCGAGGGACGGGAGGCGGCCGGCCGACGGGTTCCGGTGGGCCTCGACCGGCGGGCTGCCATGAGGTGTGTGTGGATGAGGGGGCGCACCGAGATCCTGCTGCAGCGCCGGCAAGGAGAAGGTGATGATCCCTGTGTCGAGTCGTCCGACGAACAGCCCCAGGCACACGGTCGATACCCCGAACCACTCGGCGTGGTGGAGGTCGCGGATGAACCGGGGGCGGGGTCTTTCCACACGCAGAACATCCAGGGCCGGCATCTTGGTGCGTCCTTCCGATCGGCTGTCGCGGTGACCTGGTGGAACGCGAAGCGACATCGCGGATAGTTCTGTCAAAGAATCATTTACGCAGAATAATCAGATATTGACGCACGGTTACATCGTCGGCATGGTTCGCGGGATATGAACCGTCGGAAAGCTCTTTGTATCCCCGACGCTGGATTGACGTGCCGACGCCCGAACCGGACCAGGACGTGAGAAGGGGCCCGCTGCCGCGATGACGCTCGTTCATGGATCAGCGGCGGCGAAGCGGACCACCTGGACCGGGCAGGGGCAGCGGCGTTCCAGCTCCATCGCCGTGCAGTGATGTAACCGTGCCGCCCATCGGGAACGGATCCGTGCCCCCACGTAGACCGTGCACGCCGAATGGGAGCGCGCCTGCTCGCGCAGCGCCCCGGCGAGCCAGCGCAGCCAGTCCGGAATCGGTGCCGTCCACCCCGACCAGCACCGTCCCGCCGGCGATCACTTCTCACCCCGGGCGTCGTGGCAGAGCCGGCCGGGCCGCGTCCATCGCACACCGCCGTCTCCCGGAAAACGCGACGCTGTCATTGGGTACGGGCTTCGGCTGCGGCAAGAAGGGCTCGCGCATGGGAGATCGCGGCGGCCGGATCGGAGTGGATCAGCTCGCCCGACGGCGGCCGCGCACCCGTCGCGTTGATGATCAGCTCGTGATGACCGGGTCGCACTCCGGCGAGCAGCACGGTGACGCCGCGGGCACGCAGATACGTGATCACTTCCGCGAGGACGCGGGCCGCGGTCAGGTCGAGAGCCGAAACGCTGGACATGTTCAGGATGACCACACGCGGCCCGGCGATCTGGGTGAGGCTGGTGAGCAGGCGATGAGTGGCCGCGAAGAACCAGGGCCCATCGAGTTGGTACACGCTGATCTCACTTTTCACCGTGCTGCCCTGCGCATCGTCCGAACGCGGGTCATCGCCCCTGCCGGCGTCTGCTTCGACGGGTATCGCCTCAATGTGGCAGCTGCGAGCAAGGGTGGCGATGGCCACCAGGGTCGCGATCACCACTCCGGCGGCGACGGCGGCGATGAGGTTGACGGCGACGGTCACGGTGAAGGTGAACGCCACGATCAGGCTGTCGATACGGCTCGTCCGCAAGATCGACGCCAGTGAGCCGACCTTGATCATCCGGACGGCCGCGCCGAACATCAGCCCGGCCAGCGCCGCGCGTGGGATGTCGGCGACCAGCCCGCCGGCGGCAAAGGCGATCACCGCGAGCACGACGGCATGGGTGAACGATGCCAGCCGGGACGTCGCCCCGCACCGTACATTCACCGCGGTCCGCGCCAGCGTGGCCGTGGCGGGGACTCCGCCGATGAGCGGCACGGCCAGATTGGACAGACCCTGACCGAACAACTCCCGGTCCGGGTCGCTGCGCTCGCCACCGCCCATCGCATCCACCACCGCCGCCGACAACAGGCCTTCCAGCGCGGCCAGCACCGCGATGGCCAGTGCCGACGGCAGCAACGCCGCGACGACGTCGAAACGGATGAAGGTCAGGGATGGCGCGGGCAGGCCGGCGGGCACCGCGCCGACACGGTCAAGGCCGAGTGGGAGCACGTCGGCGATGACCGTCGCCATCACGATGGCCACCAGCGGGAAGGGAACCTTGGGCAGCCATCGGTTACCGGTCATCACGACCACCGCCACGGCCGCCGCCATCAGCAGCGGGGCCGGCCGCACGCCCCGGACGTAGGCCAGGATCGCCCGTACCGCCTCGCGCCACACCTTGTCGTGATGGCCCGAGGCGAGCCCGAGCGCGGCCGGCACCTGCTGCAGCGCGATCATCGCTGCGACACCGATGGCGAATCCCTCGACGACCGCGGTCGGCACACAGCGTGCGTAACGGCCCAGCCGTGCCAATGCGGCGCCGATCAGGATGACGCCGGCCATCAGCCCGGCCAGGAGGACGCCGTCCGGGCCGAAACGGTGCAGGATGGGCAGGAGCACGACGGTCATCGCGCCTGTGGGTCCTGACACCTGCAGTGCCCCGCCACCGAAGATCGCCGCCAGAGCGCCGGCCACCACGGCGGTGGCCAGCCCGGCGCGTGCTCCCAGGCCTGAGCTGGCGCCGTACGCCAGTGCCAGCGGAAGCGCTACCACCGCGACTGAGAGCCCGGCCAGTATGTCCCGCCGTGGATGTCGCCGCATCGCCGACCAGTCCGCCCGCCCCGGCAGCAACTCGACCAGCCGGCGCAGATGCCTTTTGCGGCGTTGTCCAACGGAAGGGGCGGTGTTCGACCGGCCAGAATGGAACGCTCCGAACGACGATCCGGATGGCGTGCTGTCCGGCATCTGCGCTTCCTCCCGTAGTACGGAAAGACCACGAGGCGGCCTGGATCTGTCACCGAGTCGCCGGCATGACCAGCCTCGACTACTGAAAGTAATCAGGCGTGTCGATTTCGGGGACCCGTGCAGGAGTGGACTACCGTCCGAGACATCGGGCTGCGACCTTCAGGCCACATGAGCACCGCAGACATCATGGATCTCGATCACTGCACCTGATCGCGGCCGGTCCGGTCGGGAGACGCACCCCCGAGTCCTCAGCCACTGCGCGGCCGTTCGTCAGGGTTGATGACGCGGCCGATGGGCGGAACGCTACGCCGCCGGTGGCAGCAAGGCGTGGGCGGCCTGCGTGGCCAGCCACTCCGTCGCGTCCGGCCAGGTCCAGCCCATGCCGCGGACGGTCCTCCAGGCGTCGAATCCGAAGTAGAACCAGAGCGTCTGTTCGATCTGTGTCCTGGTGAGCTCGGGACGCACGCCACCCGTCTCGATCAGCCGTTCGGCGATGATGCCGAAACGCTCCTGGACGAACCGGGTGGCGAGGTCGGCGGCGGCCGCGATGTCCGGATCGGCGTTCCGGTTGTCGAGCAGGATCGTGAGGGTCTTCTGCTGCCTGCGCTGCACCGTCCCGGTGCCCTCCGCGGTGACCCGGAGGATCTCTCGCGGATCGTCGAGCGTGGCGATCCGCTGCAGACTGTCGGAGCCGACCGCGTCGGCGGCGCTGTCCTCGGTCATCGCCAGGATCAGCGCGGACTTGCCGCCCACGCTCGTGTAGACGGTGTTCACGGCGACGCCGGCCGCGGCCGCGACCTCGGCCACGCTGGTGCGCGTGTACCCCTGCCTGGCGAACAGCTCCCGGGCCGCCTTGATGATCACCCGGCGGGTGTCCGCCGCATGCCGGCTCCGGATCTCGGACGTGTAGTTGCGAGGCGGCATGACGTGATACTAACGGAGGAACATTCGTTGTAATGGTATTACTATGAATGTGAACGGCATCATGGAGAAAGCGTCCGCGCAGGTCATCGTCGTCGGCGCCGGGCCGGTCGGGCTCTGGCTCGCCGCCGAGCTCGCGCTGGCGGGCGTGTCCACACTGGTCCTCGAGCGCGAGGAGCAGCGCAGCCCGCACTCGAAGGCGCTCGGACTGCATCCCCGTACGATCGAAATGCTGGCGATGCGGGGCCTCGCGAAGCAGTTCGTCGCCGAGGGTGCTCCCGTGCCCAGCTGGCATTTCGGCATGCTCGAGAGCCGGCTCGACTTCACCGGGCTCGACACCCCGTACCCCTTCATGCTCGCGTATCCGCAGGTACGCACCGAAGAGCTGCTGGAACGCCGCGCGAGGGACCTCGGCGTCCCCATCGTGCGCGGGCATTCCGTCACAGGCCTGACGCAGGACGATTCGTCGGTCACGGTCGAGGTGACCGGCGCGGATGGCACCTCGACCCTCAGCGCTCGGTTCGTGGTCGGCTGCGACGGTGCCGGCAGCACGGTCCGCAAGGCCGCCGGCATCGACTTCCCCGGTACGGACATCACGGCGTACGGCTTCATCGGCGAGGTCGTCCTGGACGATCCTCCCGGCACCGTGATCAGCATGCACAACGCGGCAGGCGCGGTGATCGCTCTGCCGATCGGTGGGGGACGGTACCGGGTCACCGGCTTCGACCCGGAGAACCAGAACGCCGGTGACGAGCTCACCCTGGAGGCGCTGCGGGCCATCACGAGCCGGGTGACCGGCACCGACTACGGCATGCGCGATCCGAGCTGGCTCACCCGGTTCGGCAACGCCACGCGCCACGCGGCGACCTACCGCAAGAACCGCGTGCTGCTCGCCGGAGACGCCGCGCACATGCACTGGCCGGCTGGCGGCGTCGGACTCAACGTCGGCGTGCAGGACGCGATGAACCTCGGCTGGAAGCTGGCCGCCGAGGTGCAGGGCCGCGCGACGGCGGGCCTGCTCGACAGCTACCACGACGAACGCCACCCGGTGGGCGAGGCGCTGGCCGAGCACACGCTGGCCCAGGGCGCGCTGATCACCGCGATCACACCGGACGGGCAGGCGCTGCGCTCCCTGCTGCGCAACCTCATCGCGTCCCACCCGGGCCTTGAGCGCACTCTCGCCGAGAAACTGGCCGCGCTCGACATCACCTACCCGCCCTCCGGCCCGGCGGCGCACCCACTGGTCGGTACGAGAGCGCCCGCGGCCGAGCCGGATTCGATCATCTTCAGCGCCCTGCACGACGGCCGGCCCGTACTCCTGGACCTGTCCGGCGGCGACCGATTGGGCAGGGCGGCCGAGGCCGCGTCGGCCATGGGCATCGAGACGCATGCCGGCCCGCTCGCCGAAACCGGCGGTCCGGACTGGTCCGGCGTCGGCGCGGCGATCATCCGGCCGGACGGATACGTGTGGCGGGCCGTAGACGCTGCCTCACCGAGTCTGGAGTCGGCGGTGATCCACAGCCTCGACAGCCTGGAGGCGACCTCTTTCTAAGGCGAGGGTCGGCCTGCCGGTATCGGGGCGGGAGCCGGTGGCCGGAGCGCCTGCAGGAGCAACCCGTTGTGCACCAGCCAGGTCGCCGTCCGCAGGTCCGGTGTCATGTAGCGGTCGTCGCCGAGCGGCCTGATGTAGTGCCTGATCGCATCCTGCAGGCGCCGGGTCCCGGCGCCGAGCGGCAGGCCCGACATCTGCCCGGCTATCAGGTCGACGCCCTGTGCCGACATCAGCAACTGCACCGCGAGTACGGTCTCCAGCCGGTCGAGGTTGCCCTGCAGGTTGCGCACCGACGCCATCGCCATGGTGTTGTGGTCCTCCTGCCCGAACTTCGCCGGGCGGGACAGCACACCGGCGGGCGCGGCGCGTACCTGCATCTCGGGGACCAGCGCGGTGGCCACGGTCTGTACCTGGATCATTCCGGAGTTCAGTCCCGGGGTACCGCCGGCGAGGTTGGCCGGCAGGCCGTAGCTCCACGTCGGCGACAGCAGCCGGGCGGACAGCTCCTGAGACAGGACGCCCAGATCGGTGATCTCGGCGTTCAGGGAGTCGGCCGTGTGCCCCAGGAGCGAGCCGTCCCAGTTGCCGCCCATGACGAACTCGTACTCGCGCTGGTCTTTCTGCGGGAAGACCAGCGGGTTGGACGTCGCGGAGTTGGCCTCGTTCCGCAGGACCGTACGCGCGTCGCCGAGGCCGTGGCGGAGCACGGCCATGATGTGCGGGGCCGCACGCACCGACACCGCGTCCTGGATCCGCGGGTGGTAGTGGACCGGGTCGAGCCGCCGGCGCCCCTCCTCCGTCATCCATCCGGAGCCGCCGACCAGCGCGCGGAGCCGGGCCGCGACGGCGCTCTGCTCGGGGAAGTGACGCTCGTTGTGGGTACGGGCGTCCAGCGAGCTCTCTTCGGCCCGGGTCGCCTCCATGAACAGCGCGAGCGCCCCCTCGGCCTGGTCGGCGAGCGCGGTGGCCCGGTGCACGGCGTCGAGCAGCGATGCCGCGACGACGGTGCTGCCGCTGACGATCGGGAGCGCCTCACCCGCCTCCAGCACGAAGTCCCGGGGCAGCCCGGCCTTGGGCAACATCTCGGACGCGGGGCCCTCCTGGCCTCGATACCGCACCGGTGCGTCCTCGCCGATCGCCGCGAGCCCGGCGGCGGCCTGCGGCTGCAGGTCCCCGATGCCCAGCGAGCCGATCTGCGGCATCCGTGGCGTGACCCCGGCGTTGACCAGCGAGAGCAACCGCTCCGGCACCTCCGGGCGGACCCCGAAGGCGCCCCTGGCCATCTGGTTCGCCTTCAGCACCAGGGCCAGCCTGACCACGTCGTCCGGGAACGCGGGACCGACTCCCGCAGCGTTGGACCGCAGGATGGACCGCTGGAACTGCCGCTGCTGATCCAGCGTCAGCGGCTTGTCCTTCAGCGGTCCCAGCGCCTGGTTCCAGCCGTACACCCGCTGCCCGGAGGCGATTCTCGCCAGCGCTCCCTGCCGGGTCTGGACCATGTGGGCGCGCGTGGCGGGTGCCAGCCGCACCGACACCGCGTCGCCGTCCAGGATGGCGAACGCCTGCTCGACCGACAGCGACGCGCCATCGAGGACGAGGGTCCGGGCCGGGGACGCCGGGCCACCGGTCAGAACGCCGGACGGATGGACGGCGAGCGCCCTGGCGGGCATGGTCAAGCCGGCGAGGCAGACGGCCCCCACGGCGATCCGCACCGTACCAGTGATCAACTCATCCCCCGAGATCTCCGGTATCCGGTCCGAGACCGGCTCAGAGCCGTGTTTAGCCCTCGCGGAGGCCGGACGGGAAAGCGGCTCAGCGGTTGTTGCCCGAGCCTTGACCGGTGGACGAGCTGTTCGGGCGGGACGAGGAATGCGATGGTCACAGGTTCTGTACGGCGGTCCACGTCTTATCGAGAACGTCGTACATCACGAGAACGACGTTGAGCGCCCAGAACGTGGTCGTCACCCACAGGTCGCGTTGCCGGGCCATGGCGTCCTCCCCCGAACTGGGCCCTCTCAACACGTACGGCCACCCCGTGCCGTACGCTCATTTTATATCTATTACTTGCTCAAGTCTGCAACTATCAGAGGCTTCGGAGGGTTCGGTCGTGTGCTCGTGACCTACCCTCCCGTTCGGCCGCAATCGCTTGAGGGATTTGCCCACATCTGATATTTGTACAATCTTGCAACTATCGAAGTGGTCGACTCGGCCGTCACTGTTGCTGAGCGCGTCGATGCGATGTTGCGGCCCGCGGGCGGGATCATCCGATCCGGGCCGAGAAGGCCTTGACCCTCGGGTCGGCGAGCGGACGATCGGGAGACTGCATGGCATTGCGTCAGGCTGAACGGCCCGTGGTGTCGGGGCGCGGACCGGTTCCGGTCGCCGGATTGTGGCGGGCACTGGGCCTCACGATGGCCTCGGTGTTCGTATGGGGCGTGGCGCACGTGGCGGCGGGGCGTCGCCTGGCCGGTACGGCCCTCATGGGACTCTACGGCGCGTTGGTGTCCGCCGCCGTGATGGCCGTGCTGCTGTTCCAGGAGAAGCTGAAGCAGATCGCCGTCCAGCACACCTGGCTCGGCGTCATCACGATCGGGATCCTCGCGCTCGCCCTGACCTGGGCGCTGATCATCATCCGCTCTTACCAGGTGGTGCGGCCGGTCGGCCTGCCGCCCGCGATGCGCGTCGTGGCCGGCTCCCTGGTCGTGGCGATGACGCTGGTGGTCTGCACGCCGCTGGTGTACGCGGCGAACACCACGTACGTGCTCGGTAACACGCTGTCCACCATCTTCCCCGGGGAAGATCATTCCGGCCAGCCGGTGAACGCCGCGAACCCGTGGAAGAACCTGCCCCGCCTGAACGTCCTGCTGCTCGGCGGTGACGGCGGGCAGGACCGTACCGGCATCCGCACCGACAGCATGACCGTCGCCAGCATCGACACCAAGACCGGCGACACCGTACTGTTCGGCCTGCCCCGGAGCCTGCAGAAGTTCTCGATGCCGCCCCGGCTGCAATCCCGGTGGCCGAACGGTTACACCGGAGATCCCGGCGATCAGGGCCTGCTGAACGAGCTGTACATCATGGGGGAGCGGCACCCCGAACTCGAGCCGGGCTACAACAAGGGCCAGCGCGGCCCGCACCTGCTCGAAGACGTGATCGGGTATCTGCTCGGCCTGAAGATCAACTACTACGTCCTGGTCAACCTGGGGGGCTTCAAGGACATCGTGAACGCCATGGGCGGCGTACGGGTGCACATCGAGAAACGGCTCCCGATCGGCGGTGAACCCGAACGAGGCATCCCACCGTCCGGCTACCTCGAACCCGGCTGGCACAAGCTCGATGGCGAAGACGCCCTGTGGTACGGCCGCAGCCGGCACGCCGATGACGACTTCCATCGCATGGACCGGCAGAAGTGCCTGTTGAAGGACATTGCCGACCAGGCCGACCCGCAGACGGTCGTCACGCATTTCGAGAAGCTGGCCAAGGCGGCGCAGAACACCATCTTCACCAACATCCCCTCGGCGCTGTTGCCGGCTCTGGTGAAGTTGTCCAGCACGGTCAAACACGGTGCCGACCTCCAGAACCTGACTTTCAACCCGTACAAGCTGGCCGGGTTCCACGTGTACCAACCCGATGTCGCCCTCATGCGCAGGGTGGCCGCCAACGCCATCGACGGCAGCGCGAACCCGCAGCCGTCGAGCACGTCCCCCTCCGCGGCGAAGAAGAAGCACACGGCGCGCAGGACGGTTGCCGCCACCCCGACACCCACGAGCGCCGGCGGGAGCGCCGTCTCACTGAAGAACGTCTGCGGCTGAAGCCGAGTCCATGAGCGTACGACTCGGGACCGGCGCTGCGGGAAGTGTCCGATGCGGCGGTGTCGTTTGCACATCGGTGGTCTCCTCAGGGAGGCTGGACAGTGGCTGAACAGACCTGGAGGTTGTCGTGACGGATACCGTTGCCGGCGAGCCGGAGTATCTGTCGCCCGAGTTCCTTCAGGACATGGCGGGCACCTTCGGGCTGCTGGCTTCGACGATGCGGTTGCACATCATGTGGGTGCTGGCCCACGGAGACTGCGATGTCGGGACGATCGCCGCACATGTCGGCGGGAGCGTCCCGACGGTCAGTCACCACCTGGCCAAGCTCAAGCTCGCTGGGCTGGTGCGGTCGCGCCGGGAAGGCCGCCGCCAGATCTATCTGGTCGACGATCCGCACATCGTGACCGTCGTGCAGCAGATGGTCGACCGCATGCGAGACCGGTCCACCGGCTTGGGACGCCGCCGTGGCGTGGGCGCCTGATCCCCTTCCCGCCCTCTCTCCACCGCGGCCTGATGCGGCCGACAGGCCGCGACTCCCCGACGTACGCGGCCGGCTCGCCGAGTACGCCTCGATGCCGATTCATCAGGTGCTTCGGCGGCTGGACAGCGGACCGCGGGGCCTGGAGGAGGACAAGGCTCAGGAGCTGCTGGCACGGCACGGCGACAATGTCATCACCGGTTCGGTCGCGCCGCATCGGGGCGCCAGGCTCTGGCACGCGCTGACCAACCCGTTCGTCGGGATCCTGCTGGTCCTCGGCGGCGTGTCCGCGGCACTCGGGGCCTTCGGCGCGGCCGCCGTGATCGGCGCGATGGTGGTCATCAGCTGCTGGCTGCAGGTCCGCCAGGAGCAGCGCTTCGACCGCGTCGCCGCGACCTTGCGGGCGATGGTGGTCAGCACGGCCACCGTGGTACGCCGTGCGAGCGCCGACGCGTCGTCGGCCGCCCGAGAGGTGCCGATCGACCAACTCGTTCCCGGCGACGTCGTGAACCTGGGTCCCGGTGACATGGTCCCCGCTGACGTACGGCTGTTGCGATCGGCGGGCCTGGCCGTGGACCAGGCCGTGCTGACCGGAGAAGCGCTTCCGGTCGCCAAGCACGCCACTCCGGACGAGGCGGTCCCCGACATCGCGGTCGTCCGGTCGGCCGGCGATCTGGGAACCATCGACTGCCCATGGCTGTGTCTCATGGGCAGTACGGTGACCACCGGGACCGGAACCGCCGTGGTCGTCGCCACCGGTGCCGCGACGTACTTCGGGGCGATGCACGCCCATCTGGCGCCACGACGTGCCGAGACCGCCTTCGACAGAGGAGTCCGGGGCGTATCGCGGGCGCTCATCGGCCTGATGCTCGTCTGTGCCCCGCTGGTCTTCATCGTCAACGCCTCGGTGCACGGCATCAGGTTCGCCGCGCTGTGGTTCGCCATCTCCGTCGCGGTCGGCCTCACCCCGGAGATGCTTCCGGTCATGGTCAGCACGGCGCTGGCCCGAGGAGCGAGAGCCGGCGCCCGGCACAACGTGATCATCAAGCGGCTGCCGGCCATCCACAACCTCGGCGCGATCGATGTGCTGTGCACGGACAAGACCGGAACGCTCACCCAGGACCAGGTGAGCGTCGACTGCCACATCGACACTGACGGACGCCCTGATCCGGAGGTGCTTCGCTGGGCGGCGCTGAACAGTTCGATGGCGGCGCACGGGGACGCGGTTTTGTTCAACGAGCTCGATGAGGCGTTGCTGACCTACGCCGAGCAGGCGAGCATTCCAGTCGATGACGTCACCGCCGTGGACGTCATCCCCTTCGACTCCACCCGGCGGCGCGGCAGCGTGATCATCCGAGCCGGCGGCCGCCCGGGCACCGACATCCTGATCACCAAGGGTGCCGTGGAGCAGGTCCTCGACCGCTGTACCCGGCTGCGCCGCGACGACGGCGACGTCCCGCTCACGACGGCGGACCGGCAGCGGCTGAGTGAGGTCGGCGACCGGCACGCCGCCGACGGGGTCCGGCTGCTGGCGGTCGCCATCGCCGACAGGCCGGCGCGCCTCCGCCCCTACCGCCCAGAAGACGAACAGGGACTCACGCTGGTCGGGTTCGTAGGCTTCCGCGACCGTCCCCGGGAGTCCGCGGCCGCTGCGGTGACGTCCCTCGCCGCGCGCGGTGTCACCGTGAAGGTCCTCACCGGGGACCACCCGCTGGTCGCCGAGCGGATCTGCCGCGACGCCGGTATGGACCCCGGGCGGATCGTGCTCGGCGACGACATCGACGCGCTCGGCGATGCCGCACTCGGGGACCTGGCCGACCGGACCACCGTGTTCGCGCGCATCGATCCCGAGCAGAAGGCCCGGATCGTCCGCGCGCTGCGAGCGGCCGGCCGAACGGTCGGATTCCTCGGCGACGGTGTCAACGACTCACCGGCCCTGCGGGACGCCGACGTCGGGATCACCGTCGACGGCGCCGTCGCCATCGCACGCGAGTCCAGCGACGTCGTACTGCTGCGCGGCGACCTCCTGTCGGTGGCCGAGGCGATCACCGAGGGCCGGCGGACCTTCGCGAACATCAAGAAGTACCTCGAGATCACCATCTCCTCGAACTTCGGGAACGTGCTGTCGATGCTGGCGGCCAGCGTTCTGCTGCCGTTCCTGCCCATGCTGCCGTTGCAGATCCTCGTCCAGAATCTGTGCTTCGACCTGTGCCTGCTGCCGCTCGCCTTCGACCACGTCGACGAGCGCGAACTCCGCCGGCCCCGTACCTTCGACTCTGCCCGCCTGACCCGATTCGTGCTGTGGCTCGGGCCGGTCAACACCCTGGCCGACCTGGTCGCGTTCGGGATCTTGCTGCATATCACCGGTGACCACCCCGCGCCGGCCGCACAGGCGTTGTTCCACACCGGCTGGTTCGTCGAGAACCTGCTCACCCAGGCGGCCGCGGTCCACCTTCTGCGCAGCCGCCGGCTGCCCTCACTGCGCGACCACGCCGCGCTCCCCGTGCTGCTCGGCACCGCCGCGATCGCGGCCATCGCCATGGCTCTGCCGTGGTCCCCCCTGGCCGGCGCGGTGGGAATGACCGTTCTGCCCACGGCCTGCCTGCTGTCATTGATCCTCGTGCTCATCCTCTACTGCGTTCTCATCGGCGCGGCCAAGACCCTGTGGCACAGAGTCGACGGTCGTTAGCAGCGAGCACGAAGTGACGAATGGTTGGTGCGTGCACGTTGGTGGCGCCGTTGTCCACCCTTCTGTCCGGTTTAGGACGCCCGGTATGTCATTAACCGCACTGGGTTGACCGTCTCCTGGGTCGAGGATCACGATGCCGTGGGATGACAACGTTGTCAGTTGTCAGTGATCTCCCGAGAGGAGAGACGATGAGGAGACCGGCAGCGCTCCTGGCGACTGCCGTGGCACTGGTCACGGCGGCCTCCATCGGCGGCGGCACCCCCGCCATGGCGCAGGTCCCGCACCCTTCGCCCAGTCTTGGATCCCAGCTCGCCAACGCCCGTACGGCCACCTGCGTCAAGGGGCCCGGCGGACGCCTGACCAACTGTCCGAAACCCCTCGCGGCCAAGGCACTGCCGAAGGCCGCCCGGGACACCTCCACCCTCGCGTCCGTGAGTGCCCCCGCCTCACTCGTCGACACGCGTACGTGGACGACCGGCGGCGGCAACACCTTCCCCGGTGCCGACGTGCCGTACGGCATGGTCCAGTGGAGCCCCGACACGATGCCGCACCGGAACGCGGGCGGCGGCTACAACTACGGTGACGAGCAGCTCACCGGCTACAGCCTGACGCACGTCAGTGGCCCCGGCTGCGGCGCGGCCGGCGACGTGCCGATCCTGCCGATCACCGGCGGCCTGCCCAGCGGCGACGTGAACGACGCCACGACGTCGTTCACCAACGCCGGCGAGGTCGCCCAGGCGGGCTACTACGCGGCGCAGAGCAACCTGCCCGACACCATCACCTCGCAGTTCACCGAGACCCCGCACAGCGCGATGGGCCGGTTCACCTTCCCCTCCACCGACCAGGCGGGCTTCCTCGTCAAGCTGAAGGACAGCCAGAACGGCGACTCCGCCTCCGGCGCCCAGATCGTCGGGAACAACGAGATCAAGGGCTCGGAGACGAGCGGTGGCTTCTGCGGCGACCGCGCGCAGTACACCCTCTACTACGACATCGTCTTCGACCGGCCCTTCACCGCGTCCAAGGTCATCACCGGGTCGGACTCGAACCCCGACGCCGTGTCGGTCACCTTCGACGCGACGAAGAACGCGACCGTTCAGGCGAAGGTCGGCATCTCGTACGTGAGCGCCGACAACGCGAACCTGAACTGGCGCACCGAGAACCCCGGCTGGAACTTCGACCAGGTCAAGCGGGCCGCCCAGGCGTCGTGGAACAGCCTGCTCGGCCGGATCAACGTCTCCGGCGGCACGTACGCCACGACCCAGCAGTTCTACAGCCTGCTCTACAAGGACTTCATCCAGCCGAACATCACGAGCGACGTGAACGGCCAGTTCATGGGCTCGGACGTCAAGGTGCACTCGGTCACCGGCACGCAGAAACAGCAGTACGGGATGTTCTCCGGCTGGGACACGTATCACTCGCTCGCTCAGTTGCAGGCGATGCTGACACCCAAGGAGGCCGGCGACCAGGCGCAGTCCCAGGTCAACTACTACGCCGAGAACGGCATCATCCAGCAGTGGGGCTACCTGCACCTGGACAACTGGGTGATGGCGGGCGACCCGGGCACCGCGATCATCGCCGACTACTACGCGTTCGGGGCCAAGGACTTCGACACGAAGACCGCGCTGGCCTCGATGCTGAAACAGGCGACGACGGTCAACGACGTACGCCCGGGTACGGCGCTGGAGGAGAAGTACGGCTACCTGCCCGAGGACGGCAAGTACGGCTGCTGCAACCCACACAGCCAGGTCTCCTCGCTGCTGGAGTACGACAACGCCGACTTCGCGCTGTCGCGCTTCGCCGCGGCCCTCGGCGACTCGGCGAACGCCAGGAAGCTGGAGGACCGGGCGAACAACTGGGTGAACGTCTTCAACACCTCCACCGGACTCCTGACGCCTCGTCTGCAGAGCGGCGCGTTCCTCCCCGGCATCGCGCCGGCGACGGGCAGCCACTACATCGAGGGCACCGCGGAGGAGTACCTGTGGGACGTCCCGAACAACTACGCGGGTCTGTTCTCGCTGCTCGGCGGCAACGCCAAGGTCAAGCCGGCGCTGCGGAAGTTCCTGTCCCGCCCGGACGGCTATGGCGAGTACGCCCAGCTGTCGAATGAGTTCGGCGAGGGCGAGGAGTACGCGCCGGACTACGCCGGCGACCCGGCCGGTGCCCAGCAGGCCGTCAACACCCTGCGGTACGGGCTCTACCTGCCCGGCCCGTCGGGCCTGTCCGACAACGACGACCTCGGGGCCAACAGCTCCTCGTTCGTCTGGGCGATGCTTGGAATGTTCCCGGAGAACCCGGGCAGCGACACGCTGGTCTTCGGCAGCCCCGGCTTCCCGCACGCGACGATCACGCTGCCGAGTGGCAAGACCATCAAGATCAACGCTCCGGGCGCCTCGGCGTCCACGTACTACGTGAAGTCCCAGAAGATCAACGGCCGGCCCAACAGCAAGCTGTCCGTGCCGTTCTCGACCCTCGCCAAGGGCTCGACGGTGGACTGGACGATGAGCTCTTCGGAGACCTCGTGGGGC
This sequence comes from Actinoallomurus sp. NPDC050550, assembly GCF_040655075.1. Classification (NCBI taxonomy): domain Bacteria; kingdom Bacillati; phylum Actinomycetota; class Actinomycetes; order Streptosporangiales; family Thermomonosporaceae; genus Actinoallomurus; species Actinoallomurus sp. NPDC050550. Next base: position 61,135 of record NZ_JBFAJC010000051.1, read on the forward strand.
ACGGGCGCGGAGAACGCCCCGCCGTCGTACGGCCCGACGTTCCCCGCCACCGGCGCGGCGAGCCCGTCGTCGCTGATCATGCAGCCGGGCGACTCCGGGAAGAGCACGCTGACGGTGCGGTCCTCGGGCTCGTCGGACCAGGCGGTGACGTGGCAGGCCACGGCACCGTCGGGGATCACGGTCACCCCGTCCTCGGGAACCTTGAACGTCCCGGCGGGCGGCAGCGCCTCAGTGGACATCACGGTCAAGGCGGGTGACACGGACGGGAACTACCCGGTGCAGTTCTCCTTGACCAGTCCGCAGGGCCGCATCCTGCCGGCGGCGCTGTCGGTGATCGTCGCTAAGCCGGGCGATCTGGCGCCGTTCTCCGACAACACGGGCATCAGCGACGACAGTGCCCCGTCTTCGGCGAACTACGACGGAGGAGGCTGGAGCTACTCGGAGCAGGCGCTGACGGCGGCGAGCCTGGCGCCGGGCGCGTCGGTGTCGTCGGGCGGGATCACCTACACCTGGCCCAACGTCCCGGCCGGACAGCCGGACAACGTCACGGTCGGGGGCCAGACCATCCCGATCACGGCGCCGGCGGGTGCCACGAAACTGGGCTTCCTGGGCAGCGCGTACAACGCGGGCACGGACGGCTCGTCGGGCACGGCCACGATCACCTACACGGACGGGTCGACGTCGACCGCCTCACTCGGGTTCAGCGACTGGACCCTGAACGGTGGCGGAGGCACGCCGCAGTTCGGCAACGTGACTGTGGCCACCACTCCGTACCGCAACCACACGAGTGGAAAGGACAACGTGAAGACGTACGTCTTCGCCCAGACCCTGCCCATCTCCAGCGGCAAGACGGTACAGAGCGTGACCTTGCCGTCGTCGCTCAGCCGCGGCGCGATCGGCATCTTCGCCATCGCAGCCGGCTGACACAGTGATCGCGGAGGCCGGGGCCGTCACGGCCCCGGCCTCTCGCCGTCTTACAACCATTTCGGTTGATGATCGACAGTCATGTCCGTGCTTCCCTGGAGTCGGCTGGTCGCCGTGATGTGGTGGGTGGCTACCGCCATGACCGGATTTTGTCTCATTTCTCGAAAAGAGACAGGAACGACGTAGTGAAGGTACAGATCGACTCCAGGCGCTGTCATGGTCACGGTCGCCGACGACCGTTTCAACAAGCGAACGCCCGAACAGCGCGAGCGCTTCCTGCAGAAGAGTACGGCCAGCGAGGTCATCGCCGGCCCGGTCACCGATTGGGCGACCGACTTCTCCCACGCCGAGCCCGAATGGGCCGCCGATCCCTATCCGATCCAGGACGAGTTGCGGCAGCGCTGCCCGATCGCGCACACCGAGCGGTTCGGCGGCGTCTGGTTGCCCACCCGTCACGAGGACGTCGCGGCGATCGCCTACGACACCGAACGGTTCTCCTCGCGATCCGTCGTGGTGAACAACGTCCGTCCACCACACGAAGTAGCGCCCGTGGGCCGAATACCGCCGATCTCCTCCGACCCGCCGTTCCACCACGGTGCGCGCAAACTCCTGCTTCCGGCGTTCACCAAATCCGCTGTGGCCCGGCTGGAACCGGGCACGAGAGCGCTCTGCCACTCGCTCATCGACGCCCTCGAAGAGCGTGACGTCCTCGACGCCGTACACGACTACGCCCAGCACATCCCGGTGCACGTAATCGTCGACATGCTCGGCTTCCCGCAGGAAGACGCGCCGCGGTTCCGCGAGTTCGTCGAAGCCATGGTTGAAGCCGTCAACCGGCCGGCCGAGAAGCGCCTCGAGGCGTTCGACGAACTGTCGGACTACATACTCGTGCAGATCCACGACCACTTTGAGAATCCCCGTGACGACCTCACGACCTACCTGATCAACGCGGAGCTCGACGGGCAGAAGCTCCAGCCAGAGCATGTCGTCGGAACGATAATGCTGCTGTTCGTCGCCGGGCTCGACACGACGTGGAGCGCGATCGGCGCGTCACTGTGGCACCTGGCCAAGTCGCCCGCCGACCGCGAACGTCTGGTGGCCGAACCCGGTCTGCTCCCCACCGCGATGGAGGAACTGCTCCGGGCGTACGCGCCGGTGACGATGGCGCGGCTGGTCAAGCAGGACATGCACTGGCGCGGCGTGGATATGAAGGCCGACGACTGGGTGCTGGTGTCCTTCCCCGCCGCCAACCGCGACCCGGCCCAGTTCGACCGTCCCAGCGAGGTGGTCATCGACCGTGAGCTCAACCGGCACGCCGCGTTCGGCCTCGGCATCCACCGCTGCCTCGGCTCCCACCTGGCCCGCATGGAACTGCGCGTGGCGCTGGAGGTGTGGCTCGAACGGATCCCGGAGTTCACCCTGGATGATCCGGCGGCCGTCACCTGGGCCGCCGGACAGATCCGCGGACCTCGCGTGCTTCCCGTCCGTATCGGCTGACCGGCTCGCCGCGGCCGCGTGGGGAAACATCCCGGGGGTGCGGGCGGCGAATTCCGGGGAGCCGTCCCCCGTCGAACTACGCGAGCGCGGCGGCGACCTCGTCGAGGCGCGCCCCGCGGGAGGCCTTGACGAGCACCACATCGCCGGCGGCGAGGTGGCCGCGCAGCCAGTCGACGGCCGCGTCATTGTCCGCTAGCGCCACCGCCCGCTCTGCCGCGCCGGCGGCGAGCGGCCGGGCGGCCTCGCCGACCGCGACCACCACGTCGGCCCGGGAGGCGGCGTACTCCCCGATGGCGCGGTGCTCGGCCTCGCTGTCGTCGCCGAGCTCGAGCATCTCGCCGAGGACGGCGATGCGGCGGCCACCCTCGATCGCCGCCAGCGCGTCCAGGGCGGCGCGGGTCGAGTCGGGGTTGGCGTTGTAGGAGTCGTTGAGCAGCGTCGCGCCGCCGGCGAGGTCGCGCCACTCCATGCGCCACTTCGACAGCGAGGCGGTGGCCAGCGCCGCCGCGGCCACGTCGAGGGGTACGCCGGCCGCCAGCCCCGCCGCCGCGGCAGCCGACGCGTTGAGCGCCTGGTGAGCGCCTACGAGCGGCAGCGCGACGGGAACCGAGGCGTCGGCGGTCCGCAGCGTGAAGGACGGCCGGCCGAGCCGGTCCAGCGTCAGGTCGAGCACCCGCACGTCGGCGTGCTCGGCCTGGCCGAAGGTCAGCACCGGGCCGTCGGTGTGCGAGCGCATCGCGATCACGCGGGGGTCGTCGGCGTTGAGGACGGCGGTGCCGGCGGGCGCCAGCCCCTGCACCAGCTCGCCCTTGCCCTTGGCGATGGCCCCGCGGGACCCGAACTCGCCGATGTGGGCCTGGCCGACGTTGAGGACGACGGCGATGTCGGGCGCGACCAGGTCGGTGAGCGCGGCGATGTCGCCGATGCGGCGGGCTCCCATCTCGAGGACGAGGAATCGGGTGGCCGCGTCGGAGCGCAGCATGGTGAGCGGCACGCCGAGCTCGTTGTTGAACGAGCCGATCGTGGCGATCGTCGGCGCGGCGTTCGAAAGCACGGCCGCCAGCAGGTCCTTGGTGCCGGTCTTGCCTTGGGAGCCGGTCAGCCCGACGACGGTCAGCCCGTCGCGCAGCCGGGCCACGACGTGGGCGGCGAGCGCCTGCAGTGCTGCCTGGGCGTCCTTGACGACGACGGTGGGCAGCGGAGTGGGCCGGGAGCCGAGAACGGCCACCGCGCCGACCCGGCCGGCCTGGTCGGCGTAGTCGTGGCCGTCGACGTGCTCGCCGGCGAAGGCGACGAAGAGGCCGCCCGGCTCGGTCTGCCTGCTGTCGAGCACGGCCGGCGCGGTCACCGTCACGGCGCCGTCGCCCTCGACCGTGCCGCCGACGACCGCGGCGATCTCGCTGAGGCTGAGCGGGATCATGCCCGGGCGGCGCGGGGGCCGGCGATGCGGAGCGACAGCCGGCCGATCGAGATGACGGCGAGCGGGAGCAGGCTGACGAGGTAGAGGTTGATGGAGGCTGGATCGCTTGAGGTCATGCCTCTAGTCAACGGAGCGAGGTGTTGCCAGAACATATGTGGTTTTCGATATGCCGACGATAGGCTACCAATCGGTAACATGCGAGAGCATGCGTGTTGGTGCAGCGCTGCTCGCGGATGTCGGGACCTCGCGGATGTCGGGACCTCGCGCATGTTGGGGCCCCCGCGCATCCTCGAACTTCGGGTCAGCCCGCACCGGCAGACGCCGAAGTGAGCGCAACGCCGTCGCGGGAGGATGTCGCCCACCATGGGGCTCGCTGCTGCGGGCGCGCTCCTCGAACTCGCATGCTCCCGAACATTACCAGCCGGTAACATATCGTCGGCATATCGAAAACCACATACGTTCTGGCAACACCACGCTCCCTTGACTGTGGGCATGGCCTACAGCGAACCAGCACGAACGGCGGCCCGCCGCGCCCGGTCGCTGGCGTCCGTGCCCTCCCCGGCCGTCCCAGCAATGGGAATCACGATTTATGGATGCGGGCAGGACGAGGCGGTCTTGTTCCGAGAGATGGCGCCTCGCTTTGGCGTAATGCCAACTATCACAGAGGCGGCGGTATCCGAAGCCAATATTGAACTGGCGTTCGGAAACCGATGCATCAGTGTCGGCCATAAGACTCAAGTCACAAATCCCACTCTTCTCGCACTTAGCCGAGCCGGCGTAGCGTATATCTCCACAAGAAGCATTGGATATAACCATATCAATGTGAAGTATGCGGAGAGTGTCGGCATCGCTGTTGGCAATGTCGCCTATTCGCCCGACAGTGTGGCTGACTACACGCTGATGCTGATGCTGATGTCGGTCCGCAATGCGAAGTCCATCATCCGCCGTGCAGATGCTCATGACTACAGACTGAGTGATGTACGCGGGAAGGAACTACGCGATCTGACCATCGGGGTAATTGGAACAGGACGCATTGGCATCGCAGTATTGGATAGGCTGCAAGGTTTTGGCTGCCCAATACTAGCCTATGACAATCGCCCTAAGGCCACCGCTGATTACGTTCCTCTCGATGAATTGCTACAGCGGAGCGACATCGTTACGCTCCATACCCCACTTAACGCGGGCACGCACCATCTCCTGAATCGTCAGCGTATCGCGCAGATGAAAGACGGTGCGTTCATTATCAATACTGGGCGCGGTTCACTTCTTGACACCGAGGCCCTTCTTTCGGCATTGGAGAGCGGCAGATTGGGCGGCGCGGCGCTGGACGTCCTCGAAGGAGAGGAAGGAATATTCTACGCCGACTGCAGAAACAAACCCATCGAAAGCAAGCCGTTGTTGCGGCTACAGGAGCTGCCGAATGTGCTCATTAGCCCGCACACCGCCTATTACACAGACCACGCCCTGAGCGACACCGTTGAAAACAGTCTCATCAATTGCTTGAACTTCGAAAGTGGGAAACAGTATGGATAGGTTGAAGGTCGGAATCATATTCGGGGGCTCTTCCGAAGAACATTCCGTCTCCGTCAAGTCCGCGCAAGAGGTCGCACAGAACCTCGATACCGAAAAGTATGAACCGTTCTGGATCGGGATCACGAAGAGCGGTGCTTGGAAGCTCTGTGGCGGCCCTGACGCAGGTTGGGAAAACGGCGATTGCCGTCCGGCCATACTGTCACCGGACAGAAGCGTCCACGGATTGCTTGTCCTGGATCAGGGACAATACGAGGTGATCAGTCTGGACCTCGTGTTGCCCGTTCTGCACGGCAAGCTTGGCGAGGACGGTGCGACGCAGGGCTTGTTGGAGCTCTCCGGCATCCCTTACGTGGGCTGCGATATCCAAAGTTCTGCTCTCTGCATGGACAAGTCCCTTGCTTACATCGTCGCTAGAAGCGCGGGAATCGCAACGCCGAATTTCTGGGTCGTCGCGGCGAACGAGAATCCTGATCCTGACCAGCTCACCTACCCCGTCTTTGTAAAGCCGGCTCGTTCGGGGTCATCTTTCGGCGTCAGCAAGGTATCTCACAAAGAAGAACTGCTGAGTGCGGTGGAGACCGCAAGGCAGTACGACTCGAAGGTGTTGATTGAAGAAGCTGTCGTCGGCAGCGAGATCGGTTGCGCCATCCTGGGGAACGATCTGGATCTGATTGCAGGCGAGGTAGATCGAATCGCTCTATCTCATGGCTTCTTCAGAATCCATCAGGAGAGCGAGCCTGAAAGCGGTTCCGAAAACTCAACGTTCATCGTGCCCGCTGATATCTCAGCAGAGTCGCGCTCGCTCGTCCAGGAGACGGCAAAGGCCATATATCGCGCTTTGGGATGCAAGGGGCTATCACGAGTGGACATGTTCCTGAAGGAAGATGGAACAGTGGTCCTTAACGAGGTCAATACTTTGCCTGGCATGACCTCATACAGCCGTTATCCGAGAATGATGGCAGCCGCAGGTCTGCCGCTTTCCGAAGTGATCGACCGGATCGTGTCGTTGGCGCTGACGGGAAAAATCCAATGAAAGAAGATTTCGTCTTTGTAGACGAGTCTGTGCCTGGAATACGGTGGGATGCCAAGTACGCCACCTGGGATAACTTCACCGGCAAACCCGTGGACGGGTACTTCGCAAATCGAATTGTCGGCACGAGGGCCTTGTGTGCGGCCCTGGAGAGCGCGCAAGAAAAGGCCGCATCCCTTGGCTTCGGCCTGCTTCTCTGGGATGCATATCGCCCGCAACGCGCCGTAGATTGCTTCCTGCGCTGGTCGGAACAGCCGGAGGACGGCCGGACGAAGCTGCGGCACTATCCGAATATCGACAGGCCAGAGATGTTCGAAAAGGGATATGTGGCCGCCAAGTCGGGCCACAGCCGGGGCAGCACCGTTGACTTGACGCTCTATCACTTGGCTACCGGTGAGCTTGCTCCCATGGGCGGTGACCATGATCTCATGGATCCGATCTCACATCATGGAGCAAGAGGAATCACGTCAGTCGAAGCGAGAAACCGTCAACATCTTTGCTCCGTCATGGAGGCCTGCGGTTTTGTTCGGTACGACTGCGAGTGGTGGCACTACACACTGAATGATGAGCCTTATCCAGACACGTATTTTGATTTTCCCATCACATAGCTGAGCCGGGCCAAAGAAGTTGGGCGTGCGACGTGGGTTCGCCTCATGAGGACCACGGCCGACCATGCGGTGGGGCGACGGGTAGTCGCACCGTGACACAGAGCCCACCACCGGCCCGGGGAGTGAGGGTGAGGATTCCGTCGTGTGCTTGGGTGATGCTTTTGACGATTGCGAGGCCGAGGCCGACACCGGCGTGGTCACTGCGAATGCGTTCGGTGCCGCGCTGGAACGGTTCGGTGAGCGTCGAGAGCAACTGTGGAGTGAGCCTGTCGCCGGTGTTTTCGACAGTGAGCATGACGGACTCGGGGCGGATGGCGGTGTTGACCTGCACGGTGCCGTGTTCGGGGAGGTTGTGGACGATGGCGTTGTGCAGGAGGTTCGTGGTCACCTGCAGCAAGAGAGCGTGTGAGCCGATGGTGGGGGTGATGTCCCCGGAGGTCTCGATGGTGACGCCGTGCTTTTCTGCGAGCGGAAGCAGCGTCTCGGTGGCTTCTTCCGCGATGAGAGACAAGTCGACGTGTTCTCGGGTGAAGGATCGCTGGTCTGCGCGACTGAGCAGGAGCAATGCTTCGGTGAGTTCGATTGCTCGGGTGTTGACCGTGCGGAGGCGTTCGTCGAGCTCGCCGCTGTCGCGGTTCGGATCGTTGCGGGCGACGTCGAGGAGCGTCTGCGTGATCGCCAGTGGGGTGCGCAGTTCGTGGGAGGCGTTCGCGGCGAACCTCTGCTGTTCGCTGACGTGGGATTGGAGTTGTTCGAGCATGGTGTCGAACACGTCGGCGAGTTCACGGAATTCGTCTTTGGGGCCTGCCATGCGGATCCGGTGGGACAGCGATCCGTTCGCGGCCATCCGTGCCGCGTCTGTGATCCGGGTGAGCGGTGCGAGCATCCGGCCGGCGAGGATCCATCCTCCCAGCAGGCCGAACACCAGAAGGAAGGCCAATACGGTGGCCACGGCGGGGGCGAAGCGCAGGCGGACGGAGCGCGCCAGTGTCCCACTGGGGGTAGTTATCACCTCGGGTGCGTAGCGCACCAGGTACACCCAGACCACGGCCAGCAGGAGAGTGCCGGCGAGCAGGAGGAATCCAGCGTAGCTGATGGTGAGTTTCAGCCGGGCGCTGAGCCCCGGGCGCCTATTCATGAGTGCCGCCAGGATGGGCCGTGTCCATGCCGGTGTCCGTGC
>NZ_JBFAJC010000052.1:0-68919 GCF_040655075.1 Actinoallomurus sp. NPDC050550
CACACCGCCCACACCCGTCAACGTCACCAACCGCGACGCCGACAACAACCGCTTGACCTCGGCCACCTCATGCCGACGCCCCACGAAACTCGTCACCTCGGCCGGCAGTCCGTGTATCTGTCCGGGCCGTACGGTGTTGGATACCCCCGCCATGACCTCGCCTCAGGCCCCACCCGGAGCGATCCGCTCCGGCTTACGGTCCAGGTCACAGCGTATGCGCGGCGGTCGGCCCGCGGCGACCCGTCATCCCTCCGCGACGGTGACCGAAGCGGCCTCTGGGGTCGGTGAGGTCGCTGTGACAGCTGTGATCTCTTTTTTGGTCATTTACGGCCATACGTGGTGAGAAAACCGAAACACACCTGAAACATCGGGCCGAAGGGTTTCACACTGCCGAAACACTCATGCCCCGCTGGTGAAACCGCGCTGCTCGAAGCTCCTGAGCAGTATCTCCACCTCACCGAAGGGACGGCCCGCATGCCGCCGGACGTTCTCAAACTCATGAATTCGGGCGACACCGCCTGGCTGCTCGCGAGTGCAGCACTCGTCCTGCTGATGACCCCCGGCCTCGCATTCTTCTACGGCGGCATGGTCCGGCAGAAGAGCGTCCTCAACATGCTGATGATGAACTTCGCCACCATCGGCATCGTGAGTGTCCTGTGGGTCTTCTACGGCTACTCGCTCGCGTTCGCCAAGGACGTGGGGAACTACGGGTTCATCGGTGGTCTGGGCAAGATCGGCCTCAAGGACACCCTGATCTCCGCCTCCGGCACGTCGCCCGAGCTGGCGTTCGTGGCGTTCCAGCTGATGTTCGCCATCATCACCCCGGCGCTCATCAGCGGCGCCATCGCCGACCGGATCAAGTTCGGCGCCTGGTGCGTGTTCGTCGCGATCTGGGCGACGGTCGTGTACTTCCCGGTGGCCCACTGGGTGTTCTTCTTCGGTGACACGTCGACGACCAAGGACGGCGGCTTCCTCGCCGACCACATCGGCACCCTCGACTTCGCGGGCGGTACCGCGGTCCACATCAACGCCGGTATGGCCGGCCTCGCCCTGGCACTGGTCGTCGGCAAGCGCGTCGGCTGGCCCAAGGAGCCGATGCGGCCGCACAACGTCCCCTTCGTGCTGCTCGGCGCCGGGCTGCTGTGGTTCGGGTGGTTCGGGTTCAACGCGGGCTCCGCGCTGGCGGCCAACGCCCAGGCGTCCGTGGCGTTCGTCAACACCCAGGTCGCGACCGCCGCGGCGGCGCTCGGCTGGATCATCACGGAGAAGATCCGCTACGGCAAGCCCACCGCGCTCGGCATGGCCTCCGGCGCCGTCGCCGGTCTCGTCGCCATCACCCCGGCGTGTGCCGCGGTGAACCCGGTCGGCGCGATCATCGTCGGCGTCATCGCCGGCGCGCTGTGCTCGGTGGCCGTCGGCCTGAAGAACAAGTTCGGCTTCGACGACTCGCTCGACGTCGTCGGCGTGCACGCGGTCGGCGGTGCGGCGGGCGCCCTGCTCATCGGCTTCCTCGCCACCCCCACGGTGACCGGCATCCTCACCCCGGCCAAGGGCGACGGACCCGCGGGCCTGCTGTACGGCGGCGGCTTCAGCCAGCTCGGCAAGCAGGCGATCGGCGTGGTCATGGTCGCCGTGTACTCCTTCGTCGTCACCTGGATCATCGCCAAGATCCTCGACAAGATCATGGGCCTGCGCGTCAGCGAGGAGGACGAGATCTCCGGTATCGACCTCGCCGCCCACGCCGAGACCGCGTACGAGATCAGCCCCTCCCACGGCGGGACGCCCGGATCGGGCATCCTGGCGACGCTCACCGTCGGCAAGCCGACCGCCGGCGATGAGGCGGCATCCAACGGCGGCACGGCGTCCGTGGAGCCGGGCGACAAGAAGGTGGAGGCGGAGGCATGAAGCTCGTCACCGCGGTGATCAAGCCCTTCAAGCTGGACGACGTCAAGGCGGCGCTGGAGACGTTCGGCGTGCACGGCATGACGGTCAGCGAGGCCAGCGGGTACGGCCGCCAGCGCGGCCACACCGAGGTCTACCGGGGCGCGGAGTACAAGGTCGACCTCGTTCCCAAGCTCCGCGTCGAGGTCCTCGTCGACGATGAGGACGCCGACGACATCGTCGACGTCATCGTCAAGGCGGCCCAGACCGGCAAGATCGGCGACGGCAAGGTCTGGTCGGTCCCGGTCGACACCGTCGTCCGGGTCCGTACCGGGGAGACCGGGCCGGAGGCGCTGTAAGCGTGGCGGACGTGATCGGGGGAGCACACGGCCCGGCGGGCGAGGTCGCCCCGCCGGGCCGTGAGGTCTCCAGGGCCTCCGCGACGGCCGAGGCCCGTGCCGCGCTCGGGGCGGCACGGGCCGCGCGCACCGGAGAGCTGGACCGCGAACTCGCCCGGCTGCTCGGTGCCGAGGCCGACGTGGCGCTGGTCGCCGTGGGCAGCCACGGGCGCGAGGAGCTCACCCCGGGCGGCGACCTCGACCTGGTCCTCCTGCACCGGGGCCGGCCGGACATCTCCGCCCTCGCCGACCGCGTCTGGTACCCGATCTGGGACTCGGGGCAGCGCCTCGACCACTCGGTGCGCACCCCCGAGGAGGGACGCGCCGTCGCCCGCGAGGACATGAAGGCCGCCCTCGGCCTGATCTCGGCCCGGCACGTCGCCGGTGATCCGGCGCTGACGCGGGAGCTCCGCGAGACCGTCCTGACCGACTGGCGGGCCGACGCCCGCCGGCGCCTGCCGGAGCTGCGGGAGATGTCCCGGTCCCGCTGGAGCCGCTACGGCGAACTGGCGTTCCTGCTCGAACCCGACCTGAAGGAGTCGCGCGGCGGGCTGCGCGACGTCCACGCGATGCAGGCGATCGCGGCGGCCTGGGTGGCGCCCGCTCCGACGGCCCGGGTGCGGGAGGCGTACGACCTGCTCCTCGACGTCCGGCACGCGCTGCACGAGCACACCGGGCGCGCGGGCGACCGCCTCGTGCTCCAGGAACAGGACGCCGTGGCCGGCGCGGTCGGCCTCCTGGACGCGCACGCCCTGCTGCGCGCGGTCGCCGAGGCCGCCCGTACCGTCACGTACGCCGCCGACCACGCATGGCGCACGGTGAGCCGCTTCTGCTCCCCGCCGGGACGCCCCGTCCGTCGGCCGCTCGCCGACGGGGTCGTCGAGCAGGACGGGGAGGTCGTGCTCGCGCTCGGCGCCGACCCCGGCAAGGACCCGGTGCTCGTGCTCCGCGCCGCCGCGGCGGCCGCGCAGGCGGGCCTGCCCCTTTCCATCGCGACCGTCGAGAAGCTGGCGAAGGAGGCCGCGCCGCTTCCCGTCCCCTGGCCGCCGCAGGCCCGCGATGCGCTGGTCACCCTGCTCGGCGCCGGCCCCGCCGCCATCGGCGTGTGGGAGGCGCTCGACCAGGCCGGCCTGATCGTCCACCTCCTGCCCGACTGGGAACGCGTCCGCAACCGCCCCCAGCGCAACCCCGTCCACACCTTCACCGTCGACCGGCACCTCGTGGAGACCGCCGCCCGTGCCGCCGCGCACACCCGCGACGTCGCCCGGCCGGACCTCCTGCTCGTCGGCGCCCTCCTGCACGACATCGGCAAGGGCTGGCCCGGCGACCACTCCCGTACGGGCGCGGTCATGGCCCGCGACCTCGGGCAGCGCCTCGGCTTCGACGCCGCCGACGTGCGCGCGCTGGAGGCGATCGTCCGGCACCACCTCCTGCTGCCGGAGACCGCGACCCGGCGCGACCTCGACGACCCCGTCACGATCGAGACGGTCGCCGAGGCCGTCGGCGACCCCGTCGTGCTGGAGACCCTGGCCGCCCTCGCCATCGCCGACGGGCAGGCGACCGGACCGGCCGCGTGGGGCGCGTGGAAGGCCCGCCTCGTCGCCGAACTGGCCCGCCGGGTCGCCGCGGTGCTCGCCGGCGCGCCGCCGCCCGTGGCACCCGACCCCACCCCCGAACAGCTGGCCCTCGCCCGCCACGGCGGCGGCGCCGTCCGCGTCACCGGCTCGCGGATCACGATGGTGGCCCCCGACCGTTCCGGCCTGCTCTGGCAGGCGGCGGGCGTGCTCGCGCTGCACCGCCTCGCCGTCCGCGGCGCCCGTACGGTGTCCTGGGCGGCGGTCGCGCACGGGCCGAACGGCGACGGGCGTCCGCACCAGGCGGACACGGCCGTACTGGAGTTCATCGCCGTCCCCGAGTACGGCTCGGGGCCTGATCCGGCGGCCCTGGAGGCCGACCTGCGCCGCGTCCTCGCCGGGCGCCTCGACGTCGCGGCCCGGCTGGAACGCCGCGCCCGGTCGTACAAGCCCCGCAAGGGGGTCCCGGTGCCGCCGCCGCGCGTCACCCTCCTCGACGACGCCTCGAGCACCGCGACGGTCATGGAGGTGCGCGCCCACGACCGGCCGGGCCTGCTGTGGCGGATCGGGCACGCCCTCGGCTCCTGCGGCGTCCAGGTGCGCGGGGCCCGGGTGGAGACGCTCGGCGCGGAGGCCGTCGACGTCTTCTACATCGTCGACGAGGACGGGCATCCGCTCGCCGACCTCGCCCTGCGCGAGACCATCCGCCGCAGCGTTCTCGACGTCGTGCGCTGACCTGCGAACTCCTGACCGCAGGGTGAAGACCGCCGGAAATGATCGTGTAGCGCATTGACGGTGCCCGTGATGACCATGAGGCTGCTGGACGTTGGAGATCCTCAGGAGGTCTTGTGTCCAACGTCCATGTCACCAAGGGCAGATCGGCCGTCACCCGCGCGGTCGTGCCCGCTCTCGTCCTCGCCCTGTCCGGCGCCGCGGCGACACCCGCCCTTGCCACCGGCGTCCCCACCGTCCAGCGCGGCCACGACCGGACGGTGACCTTCCGTACCGGCCACGCCGGAGAGGCGTTCGTCACCGTCACCGCCGCGGCCCCGGGAGTGTCCTGGGCCGTCAAGGGACACGAGTCGGCCGTCCTGTCGCTGTTCGTCGACGGCCGGTACGCCACCGACGACGTCGTTCCCGCCGCCTTCCCGATCAAGCGGGAGTTCGCCCTCGGACAGCTGCCCGCGGGCCGTCACACGCTGCGGCTCAGCGTGGCCGCCGACCGCTCACCGGGCAAGACCGTACGGGTGTCCGGCCTGGCGTTCCGTACGGTCGCGGTCGGCTCGGCGTCGTACACCGAGATGGCGCACGCACCCGTCCTGTACGGCCGCAACGGCACCGGCGGCACCTCCACCGGGCCGTTCCAGAACAACGCCACCGACACCCCGCTGGTCGCCTGGCACGAGGACGTCCCGGCCAAGACGCCGGGGCACCGGCTGCTCACGTACTCGTACGTCTGGAGCAACGAGGACGGCGGCACGTCCACGCCGCAGCTCATGGCGCGCTGGGGCCGGACGTCCGACATCGAGTGGATCTACCAGGTCGAGGTCGACGCGCAGGGCAAGCGGGTCCCCGGCACCGCCGTCTTCCAGGCGCCGAACCACGTCACGCAGCCGTTCGCGGGCACGTACGAGGGCGACCACCCGCTCCTGCAGACCTGCACGCTGAACAACAACATCTGCGACAAGGTCGACGACCCGATGCGGTTCTCGCTGTCCACCGCGCAGAGCCTGGACGCGGCCACCGAGGCCCGCGAGCAGGTCATGGACCGCAACCCGTGGACGTACTGGGTGGTGGCGGCGGAGGCGCGCCGGGAGGGACGCGTCGCGGCGGACCCGCCGACGACCTCCCAGACCCTCATCGCCGACCCGCGTGACTACCTCTACCTGGTCGTGCGCAAGCAGACCGTCGACCCGCCCAACGGCACCGACTGGGTGGGCCTGTCGATCGGCGTCAAGCTCAAGGGCGACCCGACGCTGTACCGCTCGGACCACCTGTTCCCGGACCGGTCCATCAACCGGGACCTGCCCGCGGCCACGACCGTCCAGCTCCCGCCGGGGACGAAGCCGTCCGACATCGCCGAGGTCACCGGCATCCGCGTGCCCGCCACGAGCAAGGACACCGGCGCGACGATCAAGGTGCAGGCGATCAACCGGGCGTTCTTCCTCGGCCGCAACGACGAGCCCGGCACGTCGTTCATCGCCGGCCCCACGCCCGCGACCCTGACCCCGCAGAACCCCACCGCCGTCCTCTACACGGCTCGCGCTTCCGCCGGCTGAGTCACCCGCACGGGCGTTCTCCGGACGACCTCCGGAGAACGCCCGGCGGCCGTCAGAACGGGTCGGTGAGCTCGCCGAGCTTCGAGGTGAGCCGGAGGTTCTCCGAATAGTCGACCGGAACGGTGATCACCGACACGGTGTCCTGCTCGAGGGCCTCGCGCAGCGTCGGCAGGAGCGCGTCCGCCGACTCGACCCGGTACCCCTTGGCGCCGAAGCTCTCGGCGTACTTCACGAAGTCCGGGTTGCCGAACTGGACGTTCGAGTCGCGGCCCATCTCCAGGTCCATCTTCCACTCGATGAGGCCGTACGCGTTGTCCTCCCAGATCAGCACGGTGATCGGGACGTTCTCCCGGACGGCCGTCTCCAGTTCCTGGGAGTTCATCAGGAAGGCGCCGTCACCGGTGGCGGCCAGCACCTTCCGCTTGGGGTACGCGAGCTTGGCGGCGATCGCGCCCGGCACCGAGAAACCCATCGACGACAGGCCGTTCGACACCAGCAGCGTGTTCGGCTCGTACGTCGGGTACATCCGCGCCATCCACATCTTCACCGCGCCGGTGTCGGCCAGGACGATGTCGTGCCGGCCCATCGCCTCCCGGATGTCGGTGACGATGCGGCGCGGGGACATGGGGAACCGGTCCTCCACCCGGCCGCGGTCCAGCTCCTCGTGCAGCATCCGCCGGATCTTCTCGCCGGTGCCGCGGGTGTCGAAGCGGCGGTGTACGGCGTCGGTGAGCACGCGGACGCTCGACCGGATGTCGCCCTGGATGCCCACCTCGACGGGGTAGTGGTCGTCCACCTCGGCCGGGAACCGGTGAATGTGGATGATCTTCTTGTCGCCGTGCGGGTTGATTTTGACCGGGTCGAACTCCTGGAGCTCGTACCCGACGCAGATCAGGACGTCCGCCTCGTCGAAGCCGAAGTTGACGTAGTCGTGGCGCATGAAGCCGACCGCGCCGAGCGCGTGGTCGTGATCGTCGGGGAAGACGCCCTTGCCGTTGAACGTCGTCGCCACGGGGAGCCCGAGCCGTTCGGAGAGGCGGATCAGCTCGTGGCTCGCGTGGTCGCGCGTGGCGCCGTGGCCGGCCAGCACGATCGGCTGGCGGGCCAGCGCGATGATGTCGGCGGCGCGCGCGATCTGGGAGGGGGAGGGCTCGTTCGGGCGGACGACGTTGATCGGGAGTGGTTTCAGGGACGCGTCGACCTTCGCCGACTCGACGTCCTCGGGGATCGCCAGGTAGACCGCGCCGGGCCGTTCGGTCTGCGCCGTCTTGAACGCCTTGCGGACCATCTCCGGCAGCGCCTCCGGCGTCGGCGCCATGTCGGACCACTTCGTGATCGGCCGGAACAGCGACACGAGGTCGATGATCTGGTGCGACTCCTTGTAGATGCGGTCCAGGCCCACCTGTGCCGAGATGGCGACGACCGGCGTGCTGTTGGTCGTCGCGTCGGCGACCCCGAGCTGCAGGTTGATCGCGCCCGGTCCGAGCGTCGCCGAGGCGACGCCGGCCCGGCCGGTCAGCCGTCCGTAGATCTCGGCCATGAACGCCGCGCCCTGCTCGTGGCGCACGAGGACGTAGCGGATGGAGGATTCGTTGAGAGCGTCGACGAAGTGGATGTTCTCCTCGCCCGGGATGCCGAAGACGTACTCGACGCCTTCCGCCTCCAGGCAGCGGACCAGGAGCCGTGCGGCCTCCACCTGCGGGTCCATGCGGACTTCCTCCCCCTTAAACGGGCTTGTTCACCTGATTTGGGGAAGTGTCGAGAGCGCAGCGGCATTCCGCGATGTGGCCGATCACACGTTCGGCGGGTGCGCGTCCGTCTATGACACCGGGCCGGCGTCTCTGGTGATACCGCGAACGCCGTGTCACAGTGATCTGTGGTGGTCGGCATGCGACGGCCGCTGAGCGGATAGTGTTGATGGTCGATCCCCGAAGCACCCTAGGACTGGTCCAGACACGTGTTCGAGACGCTTTCCGACCGCCTGACTACGGTCTTCTCCTCGCTGCGCAGCAAGGGCAAGCTGTCCGAAGCCGACATCAACGCGACCGCGCGCGAGATCCGCGTCGCCCTGCTCGAGGCCGACGTGGCGCTGCCCGTCGTCAAGGACTTCATCGCGCAGATCAAAGAGCGGGCTGCCGGCGCGGAGGTCTCCCGGGCGCTGAACCCCGCCCAGCAGGTCGTCCAGATCGTCAACGAGGAGCTCGTCAACATCCTCGGCGGCGAGACGCGCCATGTGCGGTTCGCCAAGACCCCGCCGACCGTGATCATGCTCGCGGGTCTGCAGGGCTCCGGTAAGACCACCCTCGCGGGCAAGCTGGCGCGCTGGCTCAAGAGCGAGGGGCACGCGCCGCTGCTCGTCGCCGCCGACCTCCAGCGGCCCAACGCCGTGCAGCAGCTGCAGGTCCTCGGCGAGCGGGCCGGCACCGCGGTGTACGCCCCCGAGCCCGGCAACGGCGTGGGCGACCCCATCGAGGTCTCCCGGCAGTCGATCGAGCACGCCAAGCGCGCCCAGCACGACGTCGTCATCATCGACACCGCCGGCCGTCTCGGCATCGACGAGGAGATGATGCGCCAGGCGGCGGACATCCGCGACGCGGTCCGCCCCGACGAGATCCTCTTCGTCGTCGACGCGATGATCGGTCAGGACGCCGTCACCACCGCCCAGGCGTTCATGGACGGTGTCGGCTTCGACGGTGTGGTGCTGACCAAGCTCGACGGCGACGCCCGCGGCGGCGCGGCCCTGTCCGTCCGCCACATCACCGGCCGGCCGATCATGTTCGCGTCCACCGGTGAGAAGCTCGAGGACTTCGGCGTCTTCCACCCGGACCGGATGGCGGGCCGGATCCTCGACATGGGTGACATCCTCACCCTGATCGAGGAGACCCAGAAGAAGTTCGACGCCGAGCAGACCGAGAAGTTCGCGTCGAAGTTCGCCTCGGGTGAGGACTTCAGCCTCGAGGACTTCCTCGAGCAGATGCAGATGATCCGCAAGCTCGGCCCGATCAAGAACCTTCTGGGCATGATGCCGGGCATGGGGCAGATGCGGCAGCAGATCGACCAGATCGACGACCGCGACCTCGACCGGATCGGCGGCATCATCAACTCGATGACGCCCGACGAGCGGCAGAACCCCAAGATCATCAATGGTTCGCGGCGAGCCCGCATCGCGCGCGGCTCCGGCGTCACCGTCACCGAGGTCAACAACCTCGTCACCCGGTTCTTCGACGCGCAGAAGATGATGCGTCAGGTAGCCGGTGGCATGGGCATCCCCGGCATGCCGGGCACCCGGCGCAAGCAGGTCAAGGCAGCCGCCAAGAAGGGCAAGGGCAAGGGCAAGCAGCGCAGCGGCGACCCCCGCAAGCGCGCCGCCCAGCAGACGGCCGGCAAGACACAGCGCACGGACGGCGCGCCGCAGGGCCTCCCGCCGGGCCTCGGCGGAGGGATGCCGGGCCAGCTTCCGCCCGGCTTCCAGATGCCGGACCTGAACAAGCTGCAGGGCAAGAAGAAGTAGCAGGAAAACGACGGCCGCCCCTTCCCCGGAGGAATCCAGGCGAAGGGGCGGCCGTCGTACGTATGACGCGGTGTTCGCCAGTGGTGGTCGCCGGAGGTGTGACGCGGTGTTCGTCAGCGGTGGTCGCCGGGCGTGTGACGCGATGTGCGATCCCCTCGTCAGGGGCGGTCGCCGAACTCCGCCTGGTCGACCGTCCAGGCGCGGGCCTGGTCGCTCAGCGTGAAGCCGAGCCCCGGCCTGCCGGACAGGTGCATCCGGCCGTCGCGGATCTCCAGCCGCTCGTTGAACAGGGGCTCCAGCCACTCGAAGTGCTCCACCCACGGCTCGTGCGGGTACGCCGCCGCCAGATGAAGGTGGATCTCCATCGCGAAGTGCGGCGCGAGCTGCAGGTGCCGATGGTCCGCCAGCGCGGCGAGCTTCAGGAACTGGGTGATGCCGCCGATCCGCGGCGCGTCCGGCTGGATGACGTCGGCGGCGTCGAGCCGGATCAGCTCCCAGTGCTCGGCGACGCTGGTGAGCATCTCCCCGGTGGCGATCGGCGTGTCGAGCGACCTCGCGAGTGCCGCGTGCCCCTCCGCGTCGTAGGCGTCGAGCGGCTCCTCGATCCAGACCAGGTCGAACCTCTCCAGCGCCCGGCCGATCCGCTGGGCGGTCGGCCGGTCCCACTGCTGGTTCGCGTCGACCATCAGCGGCACATCGTCCCCGACGTGCTCGCGGACGGCCTCGAGGCGCCTCAGGTCCAGGGAACTGTCGGGCTGGCCGACCTTGATCTTGATGCCGCCGATGCCGCTCGCCAGCGAGGCGTCGGCGTTCTCCAGCACCTGCTCGATGGGCGTGTGCAGGAACCCGCCGGAGGTGTTGTAGCAGCGTACGGAGTCGCGGTGCGCGCCGAGCAGCTTCGCGAGGGGGAGGTTCGCTCGTTTGGCCTTCAGGTCCCACAGCGCCACGTCGATCGCGGCGATGGCCTGGGTGGACAGGCCGCTGCGGCCGACCGACGCGCCCGCCCAGACCAGCTTGGTCCAGATCTTGCCGATGTCGCTGGGGTCCTCGCCGATGAGGACCGGGGCGATCTCCTTCGCGTGCGCCAACTGGCCTGGTCCCCCCGCCCGCTTCGAATAGCCGAACCCGATGCCCTCGTGCCCGCCCTCGGTGCGGATCTCGGCGAACAGGAAGGCGACCTCCGTCATCGGCCGCTGCCTGCCGGTCAGGACCTTGGCGTCGCTGATCGGCGTCGCGAGCGGCAGGGTGACCGAGGACAGCCCGATCCACGAGATCCGATCGAGCGTCGCCTCGCCGGCCTGGAAGGCGGCGGGGATCGCGTCTGCCGATGAGGTGGGCACGTGAACTCCTTCGGGTGATGGCAGGGGCGAACGGGGCGGCCCCGCGTCATTCGGGCAAGGCCGCCCCGGGACGGAGCCGGTGTCGGTCAGTCGCGGCCGAGGTCGCCGTCGACGCGCCGCCAGATGCCCAGCGGGTTGCCGTCGCGCAGCTCGGAGGGCAGCAGGTCGGCCGGAGCGTCCTGGTAGGCGACCGGCCGCAGGAACCGCTCGATCGCCCTGGTGCCGACCGACGTGGTGGCCGGGGCGGACGTGGCGGGGAAGGGACCGCCGTGCACCACGGCGTTCCCGACCTCGACGCCGGTGGGCCAGCCGTTGAACACGACGCGCCCGGCGATCAGCTCCAGCTTCGGCAGCAGCCCGGCGGCCTGCCCGTGGTCGTCCGGCGTGGCGTGGACGGTGGCCGTGAGCTGGCCTTCCAGTGACTCGGCGATCTCCAGGAGCTGGGCCTGATCCCGGACCCGTACGACGATCGACGCCGCGCCGAAGACCTCCTCCTGCAGCGCCGGATTCGCCAGGAAGGCGTCCCCGTCGGTGACGAACAGTGCGGCCCGTCCGCCGCAGGCGATCGTCTGATCCTCGCCGCCGCGCGCCACCTCGGCGACCTCGTCGAGCGTCTCGAGCCGCCGGACGCCCGCGTCGTACGCCTGCTGGATCCCGGGGTTCAGCATGGGCGCCACCGCGGTCTCCTGGAGCGCCGCGCCCGCCGACTCGACGAAGGCGTCCAGCCCGTCGCCCTCGACCGCGAGGACCAGGCCGGGGCTGGTGCACAGCTGGCCGACGCCGGTGGTCAGCGAGGCGACGTACGCCGGGCCGAGGTCCTTGGCCTTCTCGCGGAGCGCGCCGGGCAGCAGGAACACCGGGTTGACGCTGGACATCTCGGCGTACACCGGGATCGGTACGGGACGGGCGGCGGCGGCCGCGACGAGCGCGAGACCGCCCTGCCGGGACCCGGTGAACCCGACGGCCCTGATCCGGGGGTCGGTCACGAGGGCCACCCCCGGCTCGCGGCCGCCGTGCAGCAGCGAGAAGGTGCCCTCGGGCAGCCCGTGCTCGGCGACCGCGGCCCGGATCGCCCGGCCGACCAGCTCCGAGGTGCCGGGGTGGGAGGGGTGCGCCTTGACGACCACGGGGGCGCCGGCGGCGAGCGCGGACGCGGTGTCCCCGCCCGCGACCGAGAAGGCCAGCGGGAAGTTGCTCGCCGCGAACACCGCGACCGGCCCCAGCGGGATCTTCCGCTGCCGCAGGTCGGGCCGGGGGAGCGGCGTACGGTCGGGGATCGCCGGGTCGATGCGGGCGCCGAGCCAGCTGCCCTCCCGTACGACGCGGGCGAACAGCCGAAGCTGGTTGGTGGTGCGGGCCAGCTCTCCCTTGACCCGGGCCTCCGGGATGCCCGTCTCGGCCGTCACCCGGTCGGTCAGCGTCGTGCCCAACCCGTCGATGCGGTCGGCGACGGTCTCGAGGAACGCCGCCCGGGTCTCCTGGTCGGTGTGGCGGTAGGTGCCGAACGCCTCCCATGCCAATGCGGCGGCGCGCTCGACGTCGGCCGCCGTACCGAAGCGGTACGCGGGCTCCAGGCGCTCGCCGCTGTGGGGGTCGACGCCGTGGAACTCCTCACCGGTCCCGGGGACGTCCCGCGCGCCGATCAACTGGTGTCCGGAAAGCGTCACATCCTGCACGGTCATCGTCAGCTCAC
Source organism: Actinoallomurus sp. NPDC050550 (assembly GCF_040655075.1). Classification (NCBI taxonomy): domain Bacteria; kingdom Bacillati; phylum Actinomycetota; class Actinomycetes; order Streptosporangiales; family Thermomonosporaceae; genus Actinoallomurus; species Actinoallomurus sp. NPDC050550. The sequence goes on from NZ_JBFAJC010000052.1 coordinate 12,677, forward strand.
CTTCTTCACGAGGGTCGCGAGCCCTGTGGGCTCGCCGTCGTCGTCGTCGACGTCGGTCGGCGGGGGCGGACCGGGCCACCGGGCCGGCCGACGACCTTCATGCCCGCCTTGACGATGCTCACCGCGTAACCGGACGACGATTACGGAGCGCACAGTACGGCAGGACGTATTCCGTCTCCGGTATAGGGACGAAGCTAAGATGCGCGACTGATCCACGTCCAACTCAAAAATCGCATCCATTGATATAACCTGGGTATCGATGTTCACGCTGTCCCAGCTGGCGGGGTTCATCGCCGTCGCCGAGGAGCTCCACTTCGGCCGGGCCGCCGCCCGGCTCCGGATGACCCAGCCTCCGTTGAGCCGGCAGATCCAGCTGCTGGAGAACGACCTCGGCGTCCGGCTGTTCGACCGCACCAACCGTTCGGTGGAGCTCACGCACGCCGGCCGGGCCTTCCTCGTCGAGGCCCGCCGGCTCATCCGGCAGGCCGAGCACGCGGCGCTGGCGGCCCGTCAGGTGTCGGCCGGTGAGGCGGGCAGCATCACCGTCGGCTTCACCGCCGCGAGCGCGTACACCGCCCTCGGCGTCCTGCTCAAGGCCGCGCAGGAGGTCCTGCCGCGCGTCGAGGTCGTGCTGCGCGAGATGGTGACCATGGACCAGCTGGAGGCGATCTCCGAAGGAACGCTCGACCTCGGTCTGGTCCGGCCCCCGGTCACCCGGCCGGACCTCGACTCGCGGCCGGTGGCGCGCGAGCCGCTGGTCGCCGCGCTGCCCGCGGGGCATCCGCTGGCCGAACCGGACCGCCCGTTGCGCGTCGCCGACTTCGACGGGCAGCGGTTCATCATGTACTCGCCGATCGAGGCGCGGTACTTCCACGAGTTGCTGATCAGCGTCTTCCGCGCGGCCGGGGTGGCCCCGGTGTTCGCGCAGTACCTCAGCCAGGTGCACAGCATCCTCGGGCTGGTCGGCGGTGGGTGGGGCGTCGCGCTCGTGCCGGCGGCGGCCACGCGGCTGCACCCGGACGACGTGGTCTTCCGCTCGCTGGACCCGCCCGGTGCCGCCCCCGTGGAGCTCTGCCTGGCGTGGCGGAGGAGCAACGACAACCCGGCACTGCGCCTTCTCCTCGCCCGCCTGCGCCGCGAAGACCTGCCGCTTCCCCCTGAACGCCGGTGATTCAGCGACGCGGAGGCCACCGAACCGGCGCGCGGACACGACGGAGAGCGATCGATTGCCACTTCACCGCCATCATCTGGCAGAATGGCATGCTGGAAAACCGGACCGGGCAGGGCCCTCTCTCACCTGTTCACCGGTGTCCATCCGAGCGGCGGCTCCGGTCCCCACCCGGTGCCCATCGCTCATCCATTTCGAATCTGGAGAACACCACACCCGTGGCAGTCAAGATCAAGCTTAAGCGTCTGGGGAAGATCCGGGCTCCGTACTACCGGATCGTCGTCGCCGACTCCCGCACCAAGCGTGACGGGCGCGCGATCGAGGAGATCGGCAAGTACCACCCGAAGGAGGAGCCCTCGCTCATCGAGGTCAACTCCGAGCGGGTGCAGTACTGGCTGGGTGTCGGCGCTCAGCCGACCGAGCCGGTTCTGGCGATCCTCAAGGTCACCGGCGACTGGCAGAAGTTCAAGGGCGAGCCGGGCGCCGAGGGCACGCTGAAGGTCGCCGAGGCGAGGCCGGACAAGCAGGAGGTCTTCCAGGCCGCCGTCAAGGAGACCCTGGACGAGGCCGAAGGCAAGGCGACCACGCCCAAGTCCAAGAAGAAGGCCGAGCCCAAGAAGGCCAAGAGCGAGGCGGAGGAGTCGGCCCCGGCCGAGGAGACCTCCGAAGCCAAGAGCGAGGCCTAAGGTGCTCGAGGAGGCGCTCGAGCACTTGGTGCGCGGAATAGTCGAGCACCCGGACGACGTCCGGGTGCGCGCCCGTCGGCTCCGCAACGGCAGGGTCCTCGAGGTGCGCGTGCACCCCGACGACCTCGGCAAGGTCATCGGCCGCAACGGTCGTACGGCCAAAGCCCTGCGCACCGTCATCGGTGCCCTCGCTGGCGGCCGGTACATCCGCGTCGACCTTCTCGACCTCAACGAGGCCAGATAGTGCTCACGGTCGTCACTCTTCGCCGGAGCGGCCCGACCACCGGCGGAGCGGCTTGATGCTGCTCGCCGTCGGCCGGATCGGACGGGCCCATGGCGTCCGCGGCGAGGTGAGCGTCGAGGCGAGCACCGATGACCCTGGCGTGCGATTCGCGCCAGGGTCATCGCTTGCCACCGACCCGGCCCGCCTCGGACCGCTGACCGTGGAGTCCGTACGACCGCACACCGGGCGCCTCCTCGTGCGATTCGCCGGCATCGACGACCGTACGGCGGCGGAGGCGCTGCGCGGCGTCGTCCTGCTGGTCGACTCCGCCGACATCCCGCCCAGCGACGACCCGGACGAGTTCCACGACCAGGAGCTCATCGGCCTGCTCGCCGTGACCACCGACGGCACCGAGGTCGGGGAGGTCATCGACGTCGAGCACCTCGGCCAGGACCTCCTGGTCATCCGGCGCCCCGGCGGCGACGCGCTCGTGCCGTTCGTCCGCGCCCTCGTCCCCGAGGTCGACGTGCCCGGCGGGCGGATCGTCCTCGACCCTCCTCCCGGCCTGCTCGAGTGAGCCACGCCGCCGCGGGCCCGCGACCGGCTCGCGACGGCGGCGCGCGGCGCGCACACTGAAGACAGGATCCACGGAGCGCCCATGAGACTCGACATCGTCACGATCTTTCCCGAGTACTTCGCCCCCCTCGACGTCTCCCTGCTGGGCAAGGCACGGCGGCGCGGCGACGTCGACGTGCACGTACACGATCTGCGGGATTGCGCGTACGACCGCCACCGCACCGTCGACGACACCCCGTACGGCGGCGGCCCCGGCATGGTGATGAAACCGGAGCCGTGGGGCGAGGCGCTGGACACCGTCGTGCCCCCGCCCTCCCGCGCCCGTCTCATCGTCCCGACACCGAGCGGCCGTCCCTTCACGCAGGAACTCGCCGCCGAGTACGCCGCCGAGCCCTGGCTGGTGTTCGCGTGCGGGCGGTACGAAGGGATCGACGCCCGCGTCATCGAGGACGCCCGGGAACGGATGCCGGTCGACGAGGTCAGCATCGGCGACTACGTTCTGGCCGGCGGCGAGGTCGCCGTCCTGGTGATCGTCGAGGCGGTCTCCCGGCTGCTGCCCGGCGTCCTCGGCAACGCCGAGTCCGTGAGCGACGACTCGTTCGCGCCGGGCCGCATGGAGGCCCTGCTCGAAGGCCCCGTCTACACCAAGCCGGCCACCTGGCGCGGGCGCGACGTGCCCGAGGTGCTGATGTCCGGCAACCATGCCGCGATCGCCCGGTGGCGGCGCGATCAGGCGCTGCGCCGCACCGCCGTACGGCGGCCCGAGCTGATCGCCCGCAACCGGCTGGACGAGGCCGACCGTCAAGCCCTCACCGAGGTCGGTTTTCCGGTTGACGCCGAACGTATGGCACACTGAGACGTCACCCCGGCTTTCACGCTGGGCGTGTCCAGACTTTCCAGAAGACCCCATCGCGCGCCGGCGTTCATGGTCGTGCGCGTTTTCACCACGAGGAACCGCAGTCATGCACACCCTGATCCAGGAGATCGAGAAGGCCGCGATGCGGTCCGACGTACCGGACTTCCGCCCGGGTGACACGCTCAAGGTTCACGTGCGCGTGACCGAGGGCAACCGGAGCCGCATCCAGGTCTTTCAGGGCGTGGTGATCCGGCGTCAGGGCGGCGGTGCCCGCGAGACGTTCACCGTCCGCAAGGTCAGCTACGGCGTCGGCGTGGAGCGGACCTTCCCGCTCAACAGCCCGTCCATCGACAAGATCGAGGTCGTCACCCGCGGTGACGTCCGGCGCGCCAAGCTCTACTACCTCCGCGAGCTGCGCGGCAAGGCCGCCCGCATCAAGGAGAAGCGCGACAACTGAGCGGCGTGATTTCCGCTTCCGACCCCGGCACGCTCATCGGCGTGCCGGGGTCTTTGCGTTGCCGGGGAAGGGGATTTCCCGGTACACCGCAGACGACACGCTGACGTTGGCCACCCCTACGGCCTCAGGGCATTAGGCTTCCCCTGATGACTGACGACGAGCAGGGCCTGCGCGAGCCCGCGGCCACCGCCGGCGACACGCGCCACGAGGCATCGCAGAATGGCGCGCGCTCCGCGGACCCGGATCCGGGAGACGAGCGATCGGAGATCGCGGAGACGCCGGAGGCCACCGAGGCCGCCGCGTCGGGATCGTCGGGAGCGTCCGGACCGGACGGCGACGACGCCGCCGACGGCAAGGGCTCGCGAAAGAAGAAGAAGCAGGGCTCCTTCTGGAAGGAGCTGCCGATCCTGATCGGCGTCGCCCTCGCCCTGGCCATGGTCATCAAGGCGTTCGCCGTCCAGGCGTTCTACATCCCGTCGCAGTCGATGGAGAACACCCTCAAGGTCGGCGACCGGGTCCTGGTGAACAAGATCGTCTACCACACCCGGGACATCAAGCGCGGTGACGTCGTCGTCTTCAACGGGCTCGACTCCTGGGACCCCGAGGTCCAGTACTCCGCGCCGAGCAACCCGGTCTCCAAGGTCCTGCGCGCCATCGGCAGTGCCTTCGGCGTCGTCCCCGGCGAGAAGGACTACATCAAACGGGTCATCGGCGTGCCCGGCGACCACGTGGCCTGTTGTGACGCCCAGGGCCGCGTGACCGTCAACGGTCACCCGCTCAACGAGACGGCGTACCTCTACACGGACCCGGAGACCCACGAGCAGAACAAGCCGTCCGACGCCAAGTTCAAGATCACCGTGCCTCCGGGCCGGCTCTGGGTGATGGGCGACCACCGTGAGGTCTCCTATGACTCCCGCGGCCACCTGGGCGACCCCGGCGGCGGCACGATCCCCGAGAGCCGGGTCGTCGGCCGCGCGTTCGTCGTCGTCTGGCCCGTCACCCGGGTCAAGACGCTGCCGATCCCCAAAACGTTCGGGCAACCGGGTCTGGCCCTCGCGAACGCCACGCTGCCCGCCGTCCCGCTGGCACTCGGTTTCGCCGGCGCCATTCCGGTCACCCTGCTGCGCAGACGTCTCCTCCGCACCGGGCCCGCGCCACGCCGACGCGGCCGCCGCCGGTTCCGCCGCACCCCGGAGTGATCGTTCACGCGAATAGGCCCGCCGCACGCGGGGTTCCGGCCCGGCCGCGCCCTCACGCGACGTACCCTGCCTGATGTGTACATCGATGTCCGAGCTCACCGTCCGCGAGGTCTCACCCCTCGACGTGACGTCGGAATGTACGCGTACGAACGGGTGCTGGAACGCGCCGGTCTCGGCCCGGTGGCCGGGGTCGACGAGGCGGGTCGCGGCGCGTGCGCCGGGCCGCTGGTCGTCGCGGCCGTCATCCTCGGACCGGAGCGTCGTCGCCGCATCGAGGGGCTGGCGGATTCGAAACTGCTCACCGCCGCCCGCCGGGAGCGGCTGTACGGGGAGATCACGACCACGGCCCTGGCCTGGCACGCTCTCGTCATCCCGTGCCAGGAGATCGACCGGATCGGCCTGCACCGCTGCAACATCGCCGGGATGCGGCGAGCGCTGGCGGCCCTCGGCGTGCTCCCCGGTTATGTACTCACGGACGGATTCCCGGTGCCGGGCATCAACGCGCCGACGCTGCCGGTGCCGAAGGGCGATCGGGTGGCGGCCTGCGTCGCCGCCGCGTCGATCGTGGCGAAGGTGACCCGGGACCGGATCATGACCGGGCTGCACGAGCGTTATCCGATGTACGGCTTCGGCGTTCACAAGGGGTACGTCACCCGCGCGCACGCCGCGGCGTTGGAGGAGCATGGACCTTGTCCTGAACATCGGCTCTCCTTCGTCAACGTGGCCCGGGTGGCCACGACGGAGGCCGGGCCGAAAAACGGCGCCTCAGAGGCTGGGGAGATCGATTGGGAGGCGTCACACTATGAGGACACCGCCGACCAGGCGGACGTCGCCTGAGCCGCGGCACGGGGAGGGAACGCGAGCATGAGCGCAGAAGACCTCGAGAAGTACGAGACCGAGATGGAGCTCCAGCTCTACCGCGAATACCGCGATGTCGTCGGCCTCTTCACGTACGTCGTCGAGACCGAGCGCCGGTTCTATCTCACCAACACCGTCGATCTGCAGGTGCGCAGTACCGACAATGGCGAGACCTACTTCGAGGTGGCCATGCAGGACGCGTGGGTGTGGGACATGTACCGCCCCGCGCGCTTCGTGAAGAACGTTCGGGTCGTGACGTTCAAGGACGTCAACGTTGAGGAACTCGCCAAGAGCGACCTGGAACTGCCCGACAACTGACACGTCCCCCGGACAAGTGCGATTCGGGCGGGCGGCACCGAAGTGCCGCCCGCCCTTCGCGTTGACCGCTCCCGAAGTTCGGAGCCGTGGCGTGCGGGTCGGAGTCGTCGGGCTCGGAGGGGGGCTGCGTTCCGGGTCGCGGTCGCCGGGCTCAGAGGGCCACCCTCTTGCGGGTCACGGTCGCCGACCAGGACCCGTGATGTGCGGGTCGTGGGCGCCGGTCAGGCGTCCGGCGGTCGGCGGCGGAGCTTCCATCCCTTCGCGCAGCGCTCGACGAAGCCGCCCGCCGACAGGGCGCCCAGACTGGCGAGCGCGGTGTCGAGATCGACGCCGGCGGTCACCGCGATCCGTGCCGTACCCGCTCCGCCGCGTGCGGGAATCGCCTCCAGGACGTCCCTCGTCACGGGGGCCAGCCGGTCACGGTCGAGGACCGGCCCGCGTTTCTCGGGCGCCAGGTCGTCGCCGACGAGCCCGACCAGGTCGAGGATCTCGGCGGTGTCGGTGACGCAGACGGCCTCACCCCATTCCCGCAGCATGACATGACAGCCGACGGAGGCCACCGAGGTCACCGGCCCGGGGACGACCATCACGGCGCGGCGAAGGTCACGGGCATGACGGGCGGTGCTGATCGCGCCGCTCCGGCGCGCCGCCTCCACGACCACGGTGCCGCGGGTCAGCGCCGCGATCGTCCGGTTGCGCACCAGAAAGCGGCTCCGGTTGGGCGGAGTGCCGGGCGGGAACTCGCTGACCAGCAGGCCGGAGCGCGCGATCTCGGTGAAGAGCCCGTCGTGCGAGCCGGGATAGGTCACGTCGAACCCGCAGGCGAACACCGCGACCGTCAGGCCGTCGGCGGCGAGCACTCCTCGATGCGCCGCCGCGTCGATGCCGAAGGCGCCCCCGGAGACGACCGTCCATTTGCGGTCGGCCAGCTCGGCGCCCATCTCGGCGGCGACGTTGACGCCGTAGGACGTGGCCGACCGGGATCCCACGATCGCCACGGACCGCAGGCAGGAGAACCGCAGATCCTCATCGCCGCGCACCCACAGCGCGTACGGCCGCCGGCCTCCGAGATCGTCGAGCTGGGACGGCCATTCCGCGTCTCCCGGGCACACGAGTCGTCCGCCGAGCGCATCACACTCGGCGAGGAGGCGCTCCGGATCGGCATCGGGAAGCCGGGCCCGCCACGCGGCGAACCGCCGACCCGGGTCGCCCCTGCCCGAATCCGTCGGACCGGAGTCCGGCACGGCGTCCGAGCGGATGACGTCCAGCGCTCCGATCGCTCCCTCCGCCGCGATCATCCGGCCTAACAGCTCATCGCCGGGCTCTGCGATGCGTGTCAGGAGCGCGCGGGCACGGCGTTCCTCGGCCGAGATCATCATGTCTCCTCCCGGTCAGTGTCCCTGCCAGAGACCGAACGCCTCGTCGACCTCACTGGCGGTCGGAGCGTCCCTTCCGGCGAGATCGGCGAGGGTCCAGGCGACGCGGACGACGCGGTCGAGGCCGCGAGCGCTGAGCCGTCCGTCGGCCAGCGGCTGGTCGAGTGCCGCCAGCGCCCCGTGCGGTGGCGCGAAGCGGCGCCGCAGCTCCCGGCCGGGCACGTCCGCATTGGTGCGCCAGGGCAGGTCCGCCAGGCGTTCGCGGGCACGGTCGCGGGCGACCAGCACCCGCTCCGCGACCGTCGCGCTGGACTCGGCGACGTGCAGGTCGTACCGCAGGTCCGCACGGGACACCTCTTTCAGCTCCGACTTCAGATCGATCCGGTCGAGCAACGGCCCCGACAGCCGGGCGAGGTACCGCTGCCGGGTGGAGGGCGGGCAGGTGCAGTCGCGGTTCTTCGCCGCCGCGCACGGGCAGAAGTTGGCCGCCAGCAGCAGCGTGAACCGCGCCGGAAACCGGGCCGTGGCCCCCGATCGGGCGATGACCACCTCGCCCACCTCCAGAGGCTGGCGTAAGGCGTCCAGCACCCCGCCGGCGAACTCGGGGCTCTCATCGAGGAAGAGAACCCCTCGATGCGCCAGCGACACCGCTCCGGGCTGGATGAGCCGGTTGCTCCCGCCGCCGACCAGGGCGGCCCGGGACGCCGTGTGGTGCGGAGCGCAGAACGGCGGATCGGTGATCAGCGGTTGGCCGGTCGGGAGACCGCCCGCGACCGAGTGGATGGCGGTGACCTCCAGGGCGGCGTCATGGTCGAGCTCCGGCAGGAGGGTGGGCAGCCGCTCGGCCAGCAGGGTCTTCCCGCAGCCGGGCGGGCCGGTCAGCAGGAGATGGTGGCCGCCCGCGGCGCTGACCTCCAGCACCTTGCGCGCGTCGGCCTGGCCCCGCACGTCGGCCAGGTCGAGATCGCCGCGCCGGGCCCGGGAGCGGGCGGCCAGGCCGTTGGGCTGCGGGGGCGCCCCCTTCTCACCCGCCTCCTCCTCGTCATCCGGGGGCGGCAGGTCGCGGAGCCGGGCCACCAGGGCCCGCAGCGTCCGGATCCCGATGACCCGCACGCCGGGCACGAGCGACGCCTCGGCGAGGTTGACCCTCGGCACGACCACCGTGTCGGCGCCCGCGTCGGCCGCCGCGAGCACGGCGGGCAGCACCCCGGCCACGGGACGGACCCGGCCGTCGAGCCCCAGCTCGCCGATCAGCACCATGCCCGCACACGCCGCGGCCGGGAACGCGTCCTCCGCGCCCAACACGGCAACGGCGATGCTCAAATCGAAGCCGCTGCCCCGCTTCGGCATGCTCGCGGGAAAAAGGCTCACTGTGACATGCCGGTTGGGCCACTGCTCACCGCTGTTGAGGATCGCGGCGCGGACGCGGTCACGGGCCTCGCTGAGCGCGGCGTCGGGCAGGCCCACGAGGTGCAGGCCCGGAACGCCGCTGGTGATCGCCGCCTCGACGTCGACGAGAGCGCCGTCCACGCCCAAGAGCGCGACGGCACGGGCACGGGCCAGGGCCATCGTCAGCACACTCCCTTCAGATGGTCGACGGTGAAGCGGCCGGGCCCGTCGGCGAGCAGACCGATGACATCGATGCGTGCGGTGGCGTGAGCGACGCCGTGGGCGGCGAGCCAACGGGCCGCGAGGCGTCGTAATCGCGCCGCCTTGGCCGGCGTGATCGCCTCGACGGGGGTGCCGAAGACGGTGCTGGAACGGGTCTTCACCTCGCACACGACCAGCTCCCCGCCGTCGCGGGCCACGATGTCCAGCTCGCCCTCGCCGCATCGCCAGTTGCGATCGAGGATCTGCCAGCCGAGCCGGACCAGGTGATCGGCTGCCGCCTGCTCGCCCTGCCGTCCGAGTGAGTCCTTCGCGTTCATACGGCCTCCTGCCTCGCCCGACCAACCGACCCCGGCTGACCTCCCGGTCTCGCCCGACCAACCCGCCCCGGCCGACCTCCCGGTCTTGCCCGACCAACCCGCCCCGGCCGACCTCCCGGCGTCGGAGGAGTGGCCGGGCGCGCTGTGCTCATGATTCGCTCGTTCATGCGCTCACCTCCGATGTCGACGCTGCCGGATCGGTCACCATCCGTGTCAGGCGAATCGCATTCTGTGGATAACCGGGCCGGGCCGGTGCGGTCGCTTGATTCACTGGGCAAGGTCGCGCACGGTTGGGCATGCACGGCGTCGGCGTGACGCTGCGCCGGGGTTCCGGCCGGAGGCGAGTCCGCGAGGGAGCAGATGGCGGCGAACGAGGAGATCGGCGCGGAGTCCGCTGAGGCGTTCGGCCTGGTGCTGTCCGATTTCGAACGGCACCTGCGCGCCGAACGCGGTCTGTCCGCGCACACCGTCCGCGCCTACCTGGGAGACGTCACCGATCTGCTCGCGCACGCCCACCGCATGGGACTGCGCGATGTGGCAGGTCTGGACGTACGTGTGCTGCGGACGTGGCTGGCCGCGCAGCACGCGCTCGGCCGGTCGCGTGCCACGCTCGCCCGCCGGACCGCCTCGGCGCGCGTGTTCACGGCGTTCGCGCATCGCCGGGGGCTGCTGCCGACCGACCCCGGCGTCCTTCTGGGCACGCCCAAGCAGGGGCGGACGCTGCCGCGAGTGCTGCGCCAGGACGAGGCCACCGCACTACTCGACCGCAGACCGTCCCGCGGCCGGACGGCGGCGGCCGATGATCGTACGAACGACTCCGGGCAACGTACGGACAGTCGCGAAGAGCCCGCTTCGGGCGACGGCACGGACGCCGTCGCGCTGCGGGACCAGGCCGTGTTCGAACTGCTCTACGGCTCCGCCATCCGGATCGGGGAGCTGTGCGGGCTGGACGTCGACGACGTCGACCTCGCCCGGCGCACCATCCGGGTGATCGGAAAGGGCGACAAGGAACGTACGGTCCCGATGAGCGCGCCGGCGGCACGGGCCGTCGACGCGTGGCTGCGCCGGGGACGCCCCGGCCTCGTGCGTGACCGCAGCGGACCCGCGCTGTTCCTCGGCACCCGCGGCGGCCGGTTGCACCCCACCGTCGTCCGGCGCGACCTGCACCGGCGGCTCGCGGAGCTGGGCCTGCCCGACATGGGGCCGCACGGCCTCCGGCACAGCGCGGCCACCCATCTCCTGGAAGGGGGCGCGGATCTGCGCAGCGTGCAGGAGATCCTCGGGCACTCCTCCCTGGCGACGACCCAGATGTACACACACGTCACTGCGGAGCGGCTCAGGGCGGCCTACCGGCAGGCCCACCCCCGGGCATAGCGGGATCTCCCGGCCGTCCTTCGGTATGTGGCCGACGGTCGCATCCGCCTCCATGGAATCGGCGGGTCATGCCCTGGCGGCGCCTGCGGGTGTCACCGCGGACCGCTCGCCCGGGCTCGTGCGATCAGTGGTCCCGTCCGGGTGAGCGTCGGCGGCGACGGCGAGCGAGGAGCCGGGACAGCGCGATGGCCGCCGCTCCGGAGACCGCGATCGGACCGACCGACGCGCCGATGCCCGTGATGGCGCTGACCGGTCGCGTCGCCGGAGCCGTGACCGCCCGTCGTGTCGGCGGCCCAGGAGCGGTCGGCCGTGTCCTCCCGGGTGCCGCGGACGGCCGGGCCGTCGCGGGGGAGTGGATCGCCGACACCGGCCCGCGCCCGCCGGGGTCGGCTCTGGCTCGCGGCGACGATCGCGGCCAGGGAGCGGCGGACGAGGGAGGGGCGTGCCACCAGGGCAGGAGGCGTACGGGGCCGAGGCCGAGGAGGGAGAGCGGGTCGAGGTAGGAGCCGCCGCGCAGGAGTCCCCAGTGCAGGCAGCTCTCCTGCCCGCAGTGGCCCAGAACCCCCTCCACGACGCCGATCCGCGCGCCCGCCGCGACGATCTGCCCGGGGCGCACGGCGGGGCGTACGGGCAGGTAGGTCGTGCGGAGCGCGCCATGGGTGATCGTCACCACACCGCGGCCCGCCAGGTCGTGGGCGAAGGCCACCCGTCCCGCGCCGGCGGCGAAGACCGGACGGCCGGGAGGCGCGGCGAGATCGACCCCCCGATGGCCGGCCTCCCACGGATGGGCGGGCGGGTCGAAACGGCGCAGAACCGGCGGTGGCGGGCGTAACGGCCACTGCCAGCCCGCGTCCGCCCCGCCGGAAACCGCCATGACCAGGAGAATCCCGGACCACACCATGGCACCGAGCATGCGTGCCTCCGGCCGCCCCGCGACAGGACCCCGACGAAAACTGGGGAAAACCTCGGCGTTGGAGACGTGGAGTCCACGAGGGGGTGAGCCGCCGGTACACTTGCCTCAACGGTCGCATGACCGAATTCACGCGTCCGCCGGCCACCGGGCATTGGTGGGGCGGCCCTCTCGGTCCATGACCGCTCGTCATGGCAGGGGCGCACGGGCGCAGACAAACAACCGGGACGTGGCCCGACATCGGGCCGGACAGGAGAACCACGGGCATGGCACCCGTCGTCACCATGAAGCAGCTGCTCGAGAGCGGCGTCCACTTCGGCCACCAGACCCGCCGGTGGAACCCGAAGATGAAGCGTTTCATCTTCACCGAGCGCAACGGCATTTACATCATCGACCTGCAGCAGTCGCTGTCCTACATCGACCGCGCCTTCGACTTCATCAAGGAGACGGTCGCCCACGGCGGCACGATCCTGTTCGTCGGTACGAAGAAGCAGGCGCAGGAGTCGATCTCCGATCAGGCGCAGCGCGTCGGCATGCCGTACGTCAACCAGCGCTGGCTGGGCGGCATGCTCACCAACTTCTCCACGGTGCACAAGCGCCTCACCCGTCTGAAGGAGCTCGAGGAGCTCGACTACGACGACGTCGCCGGCTCGGGTATGACGAAGAAGGAGCTTCTCATGCGCAAGCGTGAGAAGGACAAGCTCGAGCGCACCCTCGGCGGTATCCGCGACATGGCGCGCGTGCCCAGCGCGGTGTGGATCTGCGACACCAAGAAGGAGCACATCGCCGTCAACGAGGCCCGCAAGCTGGGCATCCCGGTGGTGGCGATCCTCGACACCAACTGCGACCCGGACGAGGTCGACTACCCGATCCCGGGTAACGACGACGCCATCCGCAGCGTCAGCCTGCTGACCCGCGTGGTCGCGGACGCCGTGGCCGGCGGCCTGATGGCCCGCGCCGGCGCCGCGCCGTCCGGTGACGAGAAGCCCGCCGTCGTTGGCGCCGAGGAGCCCCTCACGGAGTGGGAGCGCGAGCTCCTGCAGAGCAAGAACGAGTCCGGCGAGACGGCCGAGGCCGCTCCGCAGGCCGAGGCTCCGCAGGCCCAGGCCGAGGAGACTCCGCAGGAGCAGGCCGCCGAGGCTCCGCAGGCCGAGGCTCCGCAGGCCCAGGCCGAGGAGGCCCCGCAGGAGCAGGCCGCCGAGGCTCCGCAGACGGAGGCCGCCGAGGCCGAGGAGGCCGCGCCGGCCGAGCAGCCGCAGACCGGCCAGGACTCCTGACGGCCCACGACCGACGACGAGAGAGACAAGACCACAATGGCGAACTTCACCGCCGCCGACGTCAAGAAGCTCCGGGACACCACCGGCTCCGGGATGATGGCCTGTAAGAAGGCCCTCGAGGAGGCCGAGGGCGACTTCGACAAGGCGGTCGAGCTGCTCCGTCTCAAGGGCGCCAAGGACGTCGGCAAGCGCGCCGAGCGCACCGCCGCCAACGGCCTGGTCGCCGAGTTCTTCAACGGCTCCGGCGACGGCGCGATCCTCGAGCTCAACTGCGAGACCGACTTCGTCGCCAAGAACGAGGGCTTCATCGCGCTGGCCGATCAGATCGTCGAGTTCGCCGCGAAGAGCGACGTGGCCGACCGCGACGCCCTGCTGGCCGCCGAGATCGAGGCGGGTAAGACCGTCCAGCAGCTGATCGACGAGAACAGCGCCAAGATCGGGGAGAAGCTCGAGCTCGGCCGCTTCGCCCACTTCAAGGGCGCGTACGTCGCCAGCTACCTGCACAAGTCCGACCCGTCGCTGCCGCCGGCCACCGGCGTGCTGGTCGAGCTCGACACCGAGGCGCCCGAGGTGGCCAAGGAGATCGCGCAGCAGATCGCCGCGATGTCTCCGAAGTACCTCACCAACGACGACGTCCCCTCCGACGTCGTCGCCAAGGAGCGGGCGCTCGCCGAGCAGATCACCCGCGACGAGGGCAAGCCCGAGCAGGCGATCCCGAAGATCGTCGAGGGCCGCGTGAGGGCCTACTTCAAGGACTTCGTCCTCGTGGAGCAGCCCTTCGTGAAGGACCCGAAGAAGTCCGTCGGTAAGGTCCTCCAGGACGCCGGGGTGAACGTCAAGCAGTTCGCCCGGTTCCGGGTCGGGCAGGTCTAGGCCCGCATCGAGGACGCCCAGCCGCTGAGAGTAAAACGAAGGAGCCGCCGCCGTGCAGGAAAGTAAGACGACCGACACGACGGCGGCTCCGTCGTCTCACCATGGCTGGAAGCGGGTGCTCCTCAAACTCTCCGGCGAGGCGTTCGCCGGTGGCGAGGCGCTCGGCATCGACCCCGCGGTCGTCCAGCACATCGCCGAGGCGATCGCCGAGGTGGTGCGGGAGGGCGTGCAGGTCTCGGTGGTCTGCGGCGGCGGCAACATGTTCCGCGGCGCGCAGATGTCCGCGCAGGGCATGGACCGCTCGCGCAGCGACTACATGGGCATGCTCGGCACCGTGATCAACTGCCTCGCGCTGCAGGACTTCCTCGAGAAGCTCGGCCTGGACACGCGGGTGCAGACGGCGATCACGATGGGCCAGGTCGCCGAGCCGTACATCCCGCGCAGGGCCATCCGCCACCTCGAGAAGGGCCGTGTGGTGATCTTCGGCGCCGGCCTCGGCCAGCCGTTCTTCTCCACCGACACGGCCGCGGCGCAGCGGGCGCTGGAGATCGGCGCCGACGCCGTGCTGAAGGGCACCCAGGTCGACGGCGTGTACGACGCCGACCCGAAGAAGAACCCGGACGCCTTCCGGTTCGACCGGCTCGAGTACGGCGAGGTGCTGCAGCGCGGTCTGAAGGTCATGGACGCCACCGCGATCAGCCTCTGCATGGACAACGGCCTGCCCATCGTGGTCTTCGACCTGATGGGGCAAGGCAATATCGTGCGGGCGGTCCGCGGTGAGAAGATCGGCACATTGGTAAGTCCGGCGGAGAGCTGAACAAGGAGCCGAAGGTGATCGACGAGATCCTCCTCGAAGCCGAGGAGAAGATGGAGAAGGCCGTCACGGTCGCCAAGGATGACTTCAACGGCATCCGAACCGGCCGGGTGACGCCCGCGATGTTCAACAAGATCGCGGCGGAGTACTACGGCACGCCGACGCCGATCAACCAGTTGGCGTCGTTCACGCTGCCCGAGCCCCGCATGGTCATCGTCCAGCCGTACGACGCGAACTCCCTGAGCGCGATCGAGAAGGCCATCCGCGACAGCGACCTCGGTGTCAACCCGGGCAACGACGGGAAGATCATCCGTGTGGTGTTCCCGGAGCTGTCCGAGGAGCGCCGCAAGGAGTTCATCAAGGTGGCCGGGCACAAGGCGGAGGACGCGCGGGTCTCGATCCGCAACATCCGCCGGCACGCCAAGGACGGCCTCGACAAGCTCGCCAAGGGCGGCGACGCGGGCGAGGACGACGTGCGCCGCGCGGAGAAGGAGCTGGACGACTTCACGCACAAGCACGTCGCCAAGATCGACGAGCTGCTCGAGCACAAGAAAGCCGAGTTGCTCGAGGTCTAGTGGGACTCGAGCAGGCCCCTACGCCCGCACCGGAGATCCCGGAGGCACAGGCGGAAGAAACGGGCAAGAAGAAGCGTCGGCCGGGCCGGAATCTCCCCATCGCCGTCGGGGTCGGCCTAGGGCTCGGCGCCCTCGTGCTGGTGTCCCTCTACACCGTCAAGGAGATCTTCCTCGGCGTCGTCGTGGTCTTCCTCGGCGTCGCCGTCTGGGAGCTCATCCGGGCGTTCGGGACGCGGGACATCCGGGTCGAACGGGTCCCCATCATGGCCGGTGGCCTGGCCATGCTGGTCTGCACGTACGTCTGGGGGACCACCGGCCTCGTGGCGACGTTCGCCCTTACGGTGCTGGCGACCCTGCTGTGGCGGCTGACCGGAGGCCAGGAGGGCTACGTCCGGGACGCCACGGCGAGCGTGTTCACCACGGCGTACGTTCCGTTCCTCGCCGGGTTCGTGGTCCTCATGCTGCACGCGGACGATGGCCCGGACCGCATCATCGTCTTCATCGCGTTGACGGTCGCCAGCGACACCGGTGGCTTCTTCGCGGGCTCCTTCCTGGGCGCGCACAAGATGGCGCCGGCCATCAGCCCGAAGAAGACCTGGGAGGGGTTCAGCGGATCGCTCCTCACCGGTATGGCGGTCGGCGGGGTGCTGATGCCCTGGCTGGTGCACGGCACCTGGTGGCAGGGGGTCATCGTCGGCGCCGCCGCCGTGTGCTCCGCCACGCTCGGCGACCTCATCGAGTCGATGATCAAGCGGGATCTCGGCATCAAGGACATGGGGACCCTCCTGCCGGAGCACGGCGGCGTGATGGACCGCCTCGACTCCCTCCTGGCCACCGTCCCCGTCGTGTGGCTGCTCTTCCAGGCGTTCGTCCCCGCGTAGCCGAACCGCGGACGGCCCAGGGCTCGCCGGCTCTGCCGCGCGCGTAGCGGCACTGTGGGCCGGGCTCCGCCGCGTGTTCGGTCGCACTGTGGGCGGCGCTCCGCCGTGTGCCTGGCCGCACTGTGGGCGGCGCGACGCTCCGGCCGCCCACGGTCCTTACCGCGGGGTCACTCCTCGCCGACGACCCAGCTGCGTCCCTTCCGGGACAGCCGTTCGATCAACGCGTCCGGGCCCTCGTCCTTGCCGAACTGCCGCTCCGCCTCGGTGATCGGCACGAGCCACAGCCAGTGCACCGGGTCGCCGCCGAACGAGAAGCCGCTCATGTCCGGCGCGGCCGGCCCTTTGAGCCGGCTGGGGTCGTCGAGCAGCAGTACGCCCTCCCAGCTCGGGCCGAGCGGGAAGGTCTTCGCCTCGTGGTACCACTTGACGTTGTCGCCCGGGGCGAAGGACGTGATCGCGCGCCACGGGTACTGCGCCAGCCAGGGGAAGATGCTGCCGGCGCGCTGGCTGGGCAGGGTGGTGGCCACGGCGAGCTCGATGCGGGCGTGGTCGGCCACGTCGTCCTCGTACAGCTCGACGGTGGGCATCCGCTGGCAGCTCATGCCGACCGTGCTGAGCACGCGGTAGGAGCGGTCGCCCATCGGGGGGCGTTCGGAGACCCCGACGACGGGCTGCTCGCCTCCGGAGCCCGGTCCCTTCCCCGCACGGGCCCGCCACTGCCGGCCCACGTCATGCCAGTAGTACCCACCGGGCCCGAGCCGGCCCAGCAGATGCCCCAGCACCGACTGCTGGAACCCCTCCCAGGAGCCGTCCGCCTTCCGCCAGTCCCAGAACGCCTGCGCCTGCAGGATGCGCGGCCCCAGGTCCTCGATCTCGTCGTCCAGCGCGAACGCGAACGGGCTCTGGCCGATGGCCTCCCGGCTGTACCCGGGCAGTCCGCGGTCCATGTCCGACCAACCGGGGATCACGCACAGAGGCTGCCCGTCCTCGAGCAGCGCCGCACCATCGCCCTCCTCGAACCAGACGATCGTCAGCGACCGCGGGTCGGGCGCTGACCGTCCCTTGGGGTGCTTGGTGTGGCCCGACGGCATGGCGGGGACCAGCCCGGCGTTCAGCCGCGCGAGGTCGGGGTGGGACGAAGCGTCCTGGTGGTTGGCGACCCAGGCCGCGGCCACGGTATGCCCGTCGCTCCTGCGGAGGTACGCCGCCGTCGCGACGTGATCGGACTCCACTTCGAGGACACGGCTTCCGTAGGGGCTGGTGTCACTGATCAGGACACGCGTCTCCTGCGGCGTTCTGCGCAATACCGGCATAGAGGGGACTGTAGTGAGTGCGCGGTCCCCGTCGCGGCATTGACGTCCTCCACGATGAAATGCACTCCCGGTAAGGTCCGCTCGCGGACGCGCGGACGTACGAAGCTCCCCCCGGCGTCTGCCACACTGGAACGGACATGCCCGCTCAGCTCACCTTCGCCGCTCCGCGCCGGGCGAAGCCTCCGCGTCACCTCGCCGACCTGTCCTGGGACGAGCGGCGGGAGGCCGTCGGCGCGCTCGGCGAGAAGCCGTTCCGCGCCGACCAGCTGTCGCGCCACTACTTCGGCAGGCTCGCCGACGATCCGTCGGACATGACGGACCTGCCGGCTGCCGTCCGGGACCGCCTCGTCGCCGAGCTGCTGCCGTCCCTGCTCACTTCGGTGAGTGATCTGACCTGCGACAACGGCGCCACGCGCAAGACGCTGTGGAAGGCGTTCGACGGCACGCTCGTCGAGTCGGTCCTCATGCGCTATCCGGACCGGGTCACGATGTGCGTCTCCTCCCAGGCCGGCTGCGGCATGAACTGCCCGTTCTGCGCCACCGGCCAGGCGGGGCTCACCCGCAACCTGTCGACCGCCGAGATCGTCGAGCAGGTGATGGCGGGCGCCCGGGCGCTCGACCGCGGTGAGATCGCCGGCGGCAAGGGCCGGGTCAGCAACATCGTCTTCATGGGCATGGGCGAGCCGCTCGCCAACTTCTCCGCCATCGTCCGGGCGATCCATCGGCTCAGCGACCCGAGCCCGCAGGGGCTCGGCATCTCCCAGCGGAACATCACCGTCTCCACGGTGGGCCTCGTCCCGAAGATCAACCAGCTCGCCGACCTCGACTTCAAGGTGCGGCTGGCGGTGTCCCTGCACGCGCCCGACGACGAGCTGCGCGACGAGCTCGTGCCGATCAACACCCGCTGGAAGGTCCGGGAGGTCCTCGACGCCGCGTGGGCGTACGCCGACCGCACCCGGCGCCGGGTGTCGATCGAGTACGCCCTGATCCGGGACATCAACGATCAGGCGTGGCGCGCCGACCTGCTCGGCCGGCTGATCAAGGGCCACCCGGTGCACGTCAACCTGATCCCGTTGAACCCGACGCCGGGTTCGAAGTGGACCGCGTCGCGGCCGTCGGACCAGACGGAGTTCGTCCGGCACCTGGAGGCCCACGGCGTCCCCGTCACCGTACGGGACACACGGGGTCAGGAGATCGACGGAGCGTGCGGTCAGCTGGCGGCCAAGAGCGTGGAGCAGCCCCTCGCCGCCGTGCCGGAGCAGCCCCTCGCCGCTCTGCCGGAGCGGGTGCTCCCCGTCCTGCCGGACCGCCCGATCCCACCGCTGTCCGGGAACGGCCCGCTTCCCGCCGCCGAGTAGACGACCCGCGCCCCACCCCGCACTGTCCGGGACCGAACCGCCCCCAGTGGACCGTCCCGCCGGGTCAGTGGGGCTGGTCGGTGGGTACGGCGGCCAGCAGACGCCTGGCCTCGGCGGCGAACTCCGAGTCGACGAGCACGTCGTACCGCTCGGCCACCACGGCGCTGGCCGACGCGAACGTCTGCCGCCGCACCATGTGCGCCACCGCGGCGAAGATCGCACCGAAGATCGCGCCCAGGATGATCGCGGAGATCACCGCGCCCACCACCCATGGGCTGACGATCCAGAAGATCACGCCGATGAGCAGGCCGATCCAGGCGCCGGAGCTCGCGCCCGCCAGGAGCGCCTTGCCGAGCGTCCACCGGCCGAGGATCCGCTCCTCGAGCCTCAGTCCGGAACCGACGATCGAGACGTGCTCCACCGGGAAGTGGCGTTCCGCCAGGACGTCCACCGCGCGTTGCGCGGCCTCGTGTCTCGTGTAGCCGCCGAGCACCACTTTCTGCGGCCCGGCTGCGTTCTCCGTCGTCATATCCTCAGTCCCCCTGGTCCGTGTGTCGACCTCCTTGACAGATTTCCCCAGGTCCAGCCCCTACACCCCTTTTTCCGGCATGCGGTGCCGCAGTCACCGTGATTTGAGTGAGAATGCGGCTATGCCGGAGTTCCCGACCGCCCTTCGCGGTTATCACCGTCACCAGGTCGACGCGTTCATCGCCCGCGTCGAGGGGACTCTGGGCCGTGCGCAGCTGTTCGCGCCGCCGGTCACCGCCGCCGAGATCGGCCAGGTGCGCTTCGCCGTCACCCTGCGCGGCTATCGGGGAACCGCCGTCGACGAGCGGCTCGAGGAGTACCTGCGCGAGTTCGAGGCGAAGGAGAACGTCAGGCGACGCCGGCTGGCCGCCGCCGAGGCGGACCGGCTCGCGGGGCTGGTGCGCAACGTACGGTTCGTCACGACCCGGCTGACCGAGGGCTACGACGAGCGGGAGGTCGACGCCTTCCTCGACACGATGCTCGTCGCGTTGCGCGGCCGTACGGCACGGTCGGCGGACGTACGGGCGGCGCGCTTCGCGACGACCCGGCTCCGGCCCGGATACAGCCAGCCCGACGTCGACGGTTTCCTCGAGCACCTGGCGGCCGAACTCGACCGCCTCGCCTAGGACACGCCCTGGACGGCACATCAGGCCCGGGTGCGCCGGAGCCGGACGTACAGCGCCGTGGCGAGCGCCGTCCAGGCGAGCGTGCGCAGGGCGAACCACGGCAGGCCGCTCGTGAACGCGGACGCGCCGCGACCGGCCGCCCCCATCCACTCGATCATCGGGACGGTGAGGATCCGCAGCGGACCGAGTCCCAGCAGCAGGTCGGCCACGTAGACGCCGAGCAGTACGAGGACCGACCAGCCGGGGGAGGGGAGGATCGCCCGGCTGGTGAGCGCCCCGAGCGCCGTCGCGGCCAGCGCCGACAGCAGGATCAGCCCGATCGCCGGCAGCAGCACGGAGGGCCGGACCCCGTACAAGACCGCCGCCGCGAGCGGGTACACCGAGGCGACCAGCGCCAGGCAGGCCGTGAACCCCGCGGCCGCGATCAGCCCGCAGGCCGTCGCCCGCGACCATCCGAGGGCGATCACCCCGATGTGCCGCTGGGCGTCCGGTTCGTTGTCGAGCAGCCCGCGCGCCGCCCAGGCGCAGATCGGGAAGCTCAGCGCGGTCAGGTCGCCGATCGTGGTCAGCGCGCCGGACCGTATCTGGGCCGGGGTGCCGCCGAGCGGGGAGGAGAAGACGATCGCCAGCAGCAGCATGAAGGCGAGCACCGGGTGCAGGATCCGCGCCGACCGCGCGTACCCCTCGAGCTGGAACCGCATCGCCGCGATCATCGGCACCGCGCCTCGTAGCCGTCCGCCTTGAGGCGGGTCACCAGGTCCTCGGCCTGGGAACGGGGCACGATCACCTCGACCACGGCATGCTCCTCGGCGAGGTCTCCCTCGGTCACCGTCTGCCCGGCGACCTGCCAGCGCATCACGCCGGGCACCTCCCGGAGGTCACCCTGGTGATCACTGACCACGACGGACGAGCCCGCGGAGGCGAGCTCGGCCAGCAGGGCCGGCAGCGCCGCGCGCGTCCGCGCGTCGAGGCCCGCGAACGGCTCGTCGAGGACGAGCAGCCCGGGCGCGGCGAGCAGCGCCTGGATGAGCCCGGCCTTGTGCGCGCTGCCCTTGGACAGGTCGGGCAGGCGGACGTCCAGGAGTTCGGTGAAGCCCAGCCGCTCCGCCCAGTCGCCGATTCGTGCCGGTGGCACGCCGCGAACGGCGGCCATGTACCCGAGATAGGCACGTGCGGTGAACGGCTGACCGGCCGGGAACCGCTCCGGCGCGTACCCCACGGCGGGCGGGCGGCCGGTGACCCTTCCCCGCACCGGCGGCACGATCCCGGCGACGAGCCGGAGAAGCGTTGATTTGCCCGCTCCATTGCGGCCGTTCACCTCGACGATCCGGCCACGGGGTACGGTCAGCGTCACGTCGTGCAGCACCCACGGGGCACGACGGCCATAACGGAAGGCGGCTTGATCGAATCGCACAGGCCAGGAGCCTATTCGCGCCGAATAAGACGACCGTAAGCGGAAGAATGCCCATCATGGACTGCCTGTTCTGCGAGATCGTGAAGGGGGAGCGGCCCGCTCACGTGGTGCTCGACGACGGTCCCGTCGTCGCGTTCCTGGACACCCGCCCGCTGTTCAAGGGGCATACGCTCCTGGTGCCGCGAACCCACTACGAGACCCTCGCGGACCTGCCGGCCGACCTCCTCGAGCCGCTGTTCGCCGCCGGGCAGCGGCTGTCCGTCGCCATGGAGACGGCGCTCGCGGCGACCGGGTCCTTCGTCGCGCTGAACAACCGGGTCAGCCAGAGCGTGCCCCACCTGCACGTCCACGTCGTGCCCAGGAACCGTAAGGACGGCCTGCGCGGCTTCTTCTGGCCCCGGACCAAGTACGACTCCGACGACGAGGCCCGCGAGTACGCCGACCGGCTCCGCGGTGCGCTCGGATGATCACGATGTCGGCCGAGACCGCCGGCCCGGAGGTACGGCCGGAGCACCCCCGACGCGAAGCCGTGACCGTCGGGGTCCTCGTCGTGGCCGCCACGGTGGTGTACTCGGCGTTCGCCCTGGTCCGGTACTGGACCTTCCGCACCACAACGTACGACCTGGTGATCTTCGATCAGGCGGTGCGGTCCTACAGCCGCTTCCATCTGCCGGTCGCGATCGTCAAGGGCGTGCACAACGGCTTCGGTCCGCACTTCAGCGTGCTCGGCGACCACTTCTCGCCGATCCTCGCCGTGCTCGCGCCGCTGTACTGGATCCACGACGGGCCGCAGACGCTCCTCGTCGCGCAGGCGGTGCTCCTGGCGCTGGCGATCGTGCCGCTGTGGGCGTTCACGCGGCGGCGGTTCGGCGCGTGGGCGGCGCACTGCGTCGCGGGCGCGTACGCGCTGGCCTGGCCGGTGGCCGAGACGGTCGCGTTCGACTTCCACGAGATGGCGTTCACGCCCGTGCTGTCCATGCTGATGCTCGAGCGCCACGACGCCGGGCGGCGATGGCAGTGCGCGCTGGCCGCGGGCGCGCTACTGCTGGTCAAGGAGGACATGGGCCTGCTCGTCGCCGGCTTCGGGCTCTACCTGCTGACGCGTCCGGGGCAGCGGCGTCTCGCCGCCGCCTTCGTGGGCGGCGGCCTGGCGTGGACCTGGCTGGCCTCCCGGGTGCTGATTCCGGCGTTCGGCGGCTCGGCGGACTACTACTGGGCCTACGACGCGCTGGGCAAGGACCTGCCGCACGCCGCCCTGGGGGCCCTGACGCACCCGTGGACCGCGCTGAAGCTGCTCGTGACGCCGAGCGTCAAGGCGTCGACGATGGGCTGGCTCATCCTGCCGCTGCTCCTCATCCCGCTGGCCTCACCGATCACCCTGGCGGTGCTGCCCCTGCTGGCCGAGCGGATGCTCGCGAACCGCTTCGGGAACTGGTGGGAGCCGAGGTTCCACTACAACGTCGCGCTGACCGCCCTGCTCATCGCGGCCGGCGTGGACGGAGCCTGCCGGCTGTCCCGGCTCCGTCCGCCCGGCCTAGGGGGTCGGCTGCGGGTGGACCTCGTCTGGCCCGTGGCCGCGCTCCTGGCCGCCGCCCTCGTCATTCCGCGCTTCTCGTTCAAGCACTTCTTCGAAGCGGCGTTCTACCGGCGCGACGCGCACGCGCAGGCCGCCGACGCGGCGGTCGCGGCCGTACCCCGTGGCGTGCTGGTCGAGGCCGCCAACGTGGCCGGGCCCCAGCTGTCCGGCAGGGACCGCGTGCTGCTGTGGGACACCAAGGTCCGCTGGGCGCCCTGGGTCGTGGCGGACACGGCCATCACGACGTTCCCCTTCCCGTGGGTGGGCGCGCAGCGCGACCGCGTGCGGTACCTGCGGCACAACGGCTACCGGGTGGTCCTGAGCCGGGACGGCTGGGTCGTCCTGAACCGCCCCGACGCCACCCCCGACCTGCGCCCCACCCGGTGAACCGCTGAGCGGCCCTCCCCGGAGTCACTCGGTGCGGAGACGCTCGGGCGCGATCACACGGTGGAGCCGGCGCCGGGAGACCCTTGTGACCAGGACGGTGGCGAGCACGCTCAGGCCGCCCAGGAGCAGCGAGTGCCCGATCGCCCACAGGGACCAGGCGCCCTGGAGCCACAGGTTCACGGCCATCGTCACCAGGCTGGCGGCCACGGCGAGGCCGCAGACGGGCACGGAGGCGATGAGGCCCTGACGGGTGAGCACCCGGCGCAGCTCCCGTTCGGACGCGCCGCCCGCGCGGAGCGCGGCCATCACCGGGCCGCGTTCGAGAAGCGACTCGGCCTGGTGCACGAGGAGGGCGGCGGCGGTCACGACGATCGCGACCAGCAGAGCGAGACTGAGGAGCGTGAAACTCGTCACCGCGAACGGATCGAGGTCCCGCATGGCCAGGAAGTCCGCCTCGAACAGGCCGACCCCCGTTCCGATCGAGACGGTGAGGCCGACGACGGCGAGTGTCCGGCCCCACGGACGAGCGTCTGCCTCCAGAGCGCGTGACGCCAGCAGGGTCTCCGCCGAGCCGGCCCTGCGCCCGACCCACCGTGCCGCGAACCAGACAACCCACCCGGCGGACCACATCAGCGCGACCGGCAGGAGGAGCAGGCTCAGGAGGTCCACCGTACGCACGGTGTCGGGGGAGCCGCCGGGATCCACGAAGGTGTAGAGCAGCCAGACGGCGAGCGCGACCGTGCACGGCGGCAGGAGGAGCAGGAGGCCGTACCAGCGGGGCGGGCGCACGTTGGCGCGGCGTGTCACGCCGAGCGGCGTGGCGATGACGTGACGGCCGGCGAGCAGGCCGGAGACCGCCGCCGCGCCGATCACGATCGCCATGGCGGCCAGCCCCCACAGGGGCGGGACGTCGACGTCGGCGGGCGATCGCGGCGGCAGCAGGCTGCGGGCGCCCAGCTGGAGCAGGAGGTACGACGCGGCCCCGACGACGGTGCCGAGCACGGCCGTGCGGGTGACCTCGACCGCCCCGAGGATCCGGACCTCGCGCGGCGTCGCTCCCGCCAGCCGCAGTGCCGACAGCCGGCGCTCCCGGTCGGCGGCGGCCAGCCGCCCCGACTGGTAAAGGAACGCCGTGACCGGCAGGAGCAGCAGCGCGATCCCGAAGGCGGTGCCGCCCCGCGTGCCCGGATTGGCGATCGGGCCGAAGTGGTCGTCGAGCTGCCCGTGCAGGGCGAGCACGTTGGCCGCGCCGAACAGGAACCAGGTGGCCAGCCCCGCCCCGGTCGCCATCAGCCGCACGCGGGCGCGCTCCGGCGGCGAACCGCCGTGGCCGAGCATTCCCGCCACGGTCAGGAGCGCCCTCATGCCATCACCCCACTGACCAGGGCACCGTCGCGCAGCACGACCTCCCGGTCGGCGTGCGCCGCGACCTGGTTGTCATGCGTCACGATCACGACGGTCGCCTCGTTCGCCCGCGCGGCGCCCATCAGCAGCGACAGCACCCGCTCCCCGGCGACCGAGTCGAGCGCGCCGGTCGGCTCGTCGGCGAAGATGACCTTCGGTGTCGTGACGAGCGCCCTGGCGATCGCCACTCGCTGGAGCTGGCCCCCGGACAGCTCCGCCGGACGGGACTCGGCGACGTCGAGGGCGCCCGCCTCCTCGAGCCGGCCGTGCGCGACCGTCGTCGCCTCGGCGCGGCCCCGCCCGGCGAACAGCAGCGGCAGCGCGACGTTCTCCACTGCGGTCAGCTCGGGAACGAGCCGGTCGAACTGGAAGACGATTCCGAAGTCCTCTCGCCGGAGCCGGGTGCGGGCCGCGTCGTCGAGATCGTCGATCCGCTGCCCGGCGTAGTGCACTTCACCGGCCTCGGGAGACATGATCCCGCTCAGGCAGTGCAGGAGCGTCGACTTGCCCGAGCCGCTGGGGCCCGTGATCGCGACCGTCTCCCCGCGTTCGACGGTCAGGGAGACGCCGCGCAGAGCGTGCGTGCGGCCGAAGGCCTTCTCGATGTGTCGGGCTTCCAACAGGGTCATGAGCGGATCTCCTGAATGAGGTCGTCGATGCGCTGCCGGGCCGTCTCCATCCAGCGCAGGTCGGCGTCGAGGTGGTGCAGGGCGTAGTCCGCGGCCAGGAGCTCGCCCACCGAGACCCCTGCCGTGCGCTTGCGGGCCGTCAGCTCCCGCATCCGTTCCAGGTGCGCGGCCCGCTGCTGCAGGAGGTAGGAGTCGGCCGCGCCCTCGGCGACCAGCGCCATCACCACCCGGCTGAACAGCGGGCTGGACACGTACGGCGCGGGTGGCTCGATCTCGGCGAGCCAGCGGCGGACCTCCGCCGCCCCCTCCTCGGTGATCTCGTAGACGGTGCGCTCGGGACCGGCCTCCTGAACCGTCCCGGCGACGGTCACCCGCCCGTCGCGCTCCAGCCGCTGAAGGGTCGCGTAGACCTGTCCGTACGCGAGCGGCCGGGCGCCCGGAAGCCGCTCGTCGTGCTCGCGTTTGAGTTCGTATCCGTGCTTCGGCCGCTCGGTCAGCAGCCCGAGCAGGATGTGCCCGGTCGACATGAGGCCGACTATACACTCAATGTATTCATTGAATGAATAGCTTGGCCTGACGCGCCGAGAGCGCGGCGCGGGCGGGTCGGTCGCCGGTCGCGCCGTCGAGCAGCCGGGCAGGAGCGAGCGGTGGGCGAGCCGGAAAAGGGGCGGGCCCCCGGAAGATGCCGCACTTCCGGGGGCCCGCGAGCGGGGCTCAGCGAGGGGGGCTCAGTAGACGCTCACCCCGTACGCGCTGAGCGCTGCGGTGACCGGCTGGAAGAAGGTCGTCCCACCCGACGAGCAGTCGCCGCTGCCGCCGGAGGTCAGGCCGACCGCCGTGCTGCCGGAGTACAGCGGGCCGCCGCTGTCGCCGCCCTCGGCGCAGACGTTCGTCTTGATCATGCCGGTGACCGTGCCCTCGGAGTAGTTCACGGTCTGGTTGAGCGCGGTGACGGATCCGCTGTGGATGCCGGTGGTGCTGCCCCGGCGGGACACCGACTCGCCGACGTACGCGTTGCCGGCCGAGGTGATGTCCTGGCTGCCGACCTGGCCCGGGTGCGAGACGCCGCTGGCGTACGTGACGATCGCGTAGTCGTGGCCGGGGAAGGTGCTGGACCGTGTCGTGCCGATCAGCGAGGTGTGGCTCGAGTTGCTGTACCAGCTGGACGCGATGTTGCCGCAGTGGCCGGCGGTCAGGAAGTAGTACGTGCTGCCGCTGACGACGTTGAAGCCCAGGGAGCAGCGGTACTGACCACCGTAGATCGCGTCACCACCGGAGATCTTGGTGCTGAACACGCCGGGCACGTACTCCATGCGGACGGCGCCGCCGAGCTGCTGGGCCGCGGAGGTGACCTGGACGAGTTTGGACCCGGTCACCGAGTTGTCGACGGAGAGCACGACCTGGTCGGTCGTGGGGTCGACGCCCCAGGCCGTGCCCGGGACCTTCGCCGTACGGTCGAGGACGTTGATCGCCGACTGGAGCACGGCTCCGCTGTACGGGACGACCTTGGGGACGGCGCCCGCGTCGCGCACGGCCGAGGCGTCCGACTTCGAGGTGACCGTCACCACGAGCTTCTTCGTGGATTGGTCGAGGTACGAGCCCGCCGAGCGGGAACCGAGCCGCTGGGCGAGTTTCGTGGCGGTGTGCGATGGATCCGGCTGCGAGACGGACGCCTGGGCCGATGCTGCGAGCAGCGAGCCGCCGATCAGGGTGGTGGCGGCTGCGATCAGTCCAGCACGTCGGGGAGCAGTGAATCTCACACGAGCCTCCCTCAGGGGTGGCGGACGCGCCCCGGTGGCGTGTCCGAGGGACGGCAGGGCAATGGCGCTCGGCTCACGAGCGGCGGGGGACCGCCCGGGCGGGGTCGAGATCCGATTACCTGGCCTGCGCCAGATCCTCACAAACCTAGTCAAAGGCCGCAAGGTCAAACGTTAGTCCGGAATCGGTCACCCCATAAGCAGGCACATACTACTCGGTATCCGGGCTGGGTGTTCGCGGATGGGGCCGCGAAGTCAAGACCCTGGTCAAGACCCTCGTCAACGACGCTGCCGTGACGGCCGGAGGACCGGGCCGGCCGCCCGCTGCGGCGACGGCGAAACGGGCCTCTCTCTCCGGCGGACCCCGTCGGGAGCCGCGCGCCGCGCAGTCCGTCCGGTCGGGCACATCGACCGCGTTGTCGGCGGTACCGTTGAGGCGGCCGTGGCCGAGCCGTCCGATGCGCTCGCCCGCGGCCGACGGTCGAGGTCGGCATCCTCGGACCGCCTGTCGCGGTCGGGGTGCGCGACCTTCCAGGCGGCCTCCGTGCGCCGCGTCGCCACGCGGCTGTTCCCTCATCGGCGTCAGGGCCGGGGCCGTGAAGGTCAAGGGAACCTGAGAGTTCGCTGTGAGTCCCTGGGCCGAGCGTGGTAACGGCGTCGGTATGTGAGAGTCTTGGCTGGCAATGGACCATCCGGAATTCACAGCATTTGTCCTGGTCGCGGGCCTGCTTCTGGCCGCGGCGGCGCAGTGGCGCGACTGGCGTCCGTCGCTGCGCACCGCCCTCGGGGTGGGCATCGGACTGCGGCTGATCCTGCTGATCTCGGCGTCCACCGACTCCTGGCAGCCGGTCGACTTCAACGAGGGCTTCAGGGCGGCCGGTCAGGCGATCCTGCACCACCAGGACCCCGTCCTGGCGAGCCAGGGATCGTGGCACTTCCTGCCGATGATCCCGTACTTCTACGCCCTCGCGCTGGCCACGGGCCTGCCGTGGGAGATCGCCGGCCGGCTCTGCACCATCATCGCGGACGTCGTGCTGATCGTCCTGGTCGGTCGCCTCGCCGGGCGGAAGCACGGGGCTGCGGCGCGGTTCCAGTACGCCTGCAACCCGATCGCCCTGATGATCGCCGTCATCCACGCCCAGGTCGAGCCGATCTCTCTGGTCTTCCTCGTCGCCGCCTATCTGCTCGCGCGCTCTGCGCGGAACGGCGCGGAGAACGGCGTGGTCGGCCCGAACGGCGCGTGGGCGGGCGCCCTGTTCGGATTCGCGCTGTCGGCGAAGAGCTGGCCGATCATCCTGCTTCCGGTGGTCCTCGCGATGCTGCCGAACTGGCGGCAGCGACTGTACGGGCTGGTCGCGGCCGGCGCCGTCCCCGTCTTCTTCCTGGTGACGCTTCCGCTGGTCGTCAGCTCCTCCTGGGCCGACATGCTCAACGTCGCCCGCTACCTCGGCGAGGTACGCCCCATCGTCGGCGAATGGGGCTGGACCGCCCTGATGACGCACGGCAACTGGACACTCGCGCCGATGGCCGCGAAGGTCGGTCAGCTGATCCTCTACTCCACCATCGCCCTCGTCATATGGCTGTGGTGGCGGGCGGACCGCATCGACCAGACCTCTGCGGTCCTCCTGGCCTTCATGGTCGTCACGCCGCGGATGGGCGCGCAGTACCTGCTGTGGTTCGTGCCGTTCCTGTGTGCGCGGCCGACCCGCTGGAGCCGGGCCGCCATGACCGTCGGTGCCGTCTGGGCGGGCATCGGGTACATCTACCTGACGCAGTTCGACGACACCGGATGGTGGGAGAACCACAGCTGGTGGGCGATGAGCTCGGTCGCGATCATCCCGTTGCTCGTACTCGCCATGCCCTGGAGTCGGCGCCGGCCGAAGTCCGCCGACCGCCTCCTGGCCCCGGACACCGAACTGGTCCCCGTCGCCGAGTCATCGGCCTGACGGCGCGGCACCCGCTCGACCTGATCGTTTCGGGCGGGTGAACGGAGACACTCGGTGACGGACGGTTCGGCGGGGCGCCACCTGAAGGGGCGGGCGGGCGTTGCCTGTACGGGGAGGGCTCTGGTCGACGTTCCGTGCGGGCCGTCTGTACAGGGGGGCTCTGGTCGACGTTTCGTGCGGGCCGCCTGCGCGGGAGGGCTCTGGCCGACGGTGTCTCAGGCGAAGGTGGCCGTGACCGTGTGGCCGTGGTCGGGGTCTCCGGTCCAGGTGACGCGGGTGGCGAGGTCGGCGACGATGGGGAGGCCGCGGCCGTTCTCGGCGAGGTCGTCGTCCTGCGGTCTTCGATGCGGGCCGCTGTCCTCGAGCGACCCGCCCTGATCGGTGACAGAGACGGCGAGGCCGCCGTCCCAGCGGCGCACCTCGACGACGAACGTGCCGCCGGGCCGGCCGGAGCGCGTGTGGATGAGGGCGTTGCCGGCGAGCTCGGCCACCGCCTGGACCGCGTCGTCGGCGCGGCGGCAGTCGTCGAGGAGGAAGGCCACGAACCGGCGGACGAGCCGAGCCTGGTCCGGGCGGCCGGGGAACGTGCGACGCCAGCACATCATGGCGGTGGTGGCGGTCGACGTCGTCTCGTGGAGCGTGGCGGTCACGGTGGTGCGCCCTCCCGTCGGATGGGGTGAGTGCCGAGGGCCAGAGGAGATGGCCGATCTCCCAGTGGTCCCGCGAGCACGACACGGACCCGAGGGGTGGGTCGGGGGCCGGCTCTGCCGGAGCGGTGGCGACTCAAGCGGCCGGTGACGTATCGGCGCGCCTGCGATTCCCTGCCGTACCCAACTCGAGCGACCCCTTCGATCACATGGCGTGTTCGGGTTCTTACGCATAGTGCTCCGCGCGGCTCATCCGCGCAAGCGGTTCGCTGAGAATTCTCAGGATGTACTGTTCGGTAACAATCTGAAACCGATTGCTCGCTCAGAGTGACGTCGCCACACTGGGCTCGTGCCGGATCCCTCACCGACCATCCGTGAACGCCGAATCGCGATCGAGGTACGGCGTCTTCGCGAACAGACCGGTCTCACCCTCGACCAGGCGGCGGAGCGGCTCAAGTGGAGCCGCGCCACGCTCGGCCGGATGGAGACCGCCGTCCGACGGATCAAACCCGTCGAGCTCCAACGGCTCCTCAACACCTACAAGGTGGACGGCCGGCGCCGCGCCGACCTCGTGGAGCTGGCCCGCGGCGCACGAGAACGCGGCTGGTGGCATCGCTACACCGACACCCTGCCCGCCGCGTACGCCACCTACATCGCACTGGAAACCGAGGCCCGCTCACTGCGGTGCTACGACGCGTTGGTCGTCCACGGCCTGCTGCAGACCGAGGACTACGCACGGGAGGTGATACGGGCCGGACTCATGCAACTGGCCTCCGACTCTGAGGTCGAGCGGCGGGTCGAAGTGCGCCTCAACCGTCAGGCGCTGGTCACCGACCGCGACCCTCCGTTGGAGCTCTGGTGTGTGATCGACGAGAACACCCTGCGCCGCATGATCGGTGGCACGGACGTGATGCGGGCGCAGTACACCCACCTCGCCGAGCTGGCCGAGCGTTCCAACGTCACCATCCAGGTACTCCCGCACGACATGGGTGCGCATCCGGGTGTGGAGGGCACCTTCTCAATCCTGGAGTTCCCGGAGCGCTTCATGCCGGACGTCGGCTACATAGAGGCGCTCAACGCCGCCCTCTATGTAGAGGATGACGCGCACGTCCATGCCTACTCACTCGTCTTCAACCATCTTGTCGCCGATGCGCTCGGTATCGGCGAGTCAGCCGCGTTCCTCCGCCGACTGGCGGCAGGAGAGACATAAGGAAGGTCGCGATGACCGGTAAGTCCATCCCCCCTTGGCGCAAATCAATCCGGAGCAACGCCTCGAGTGGCTGCGTTGAAGTCACCTGGATCGATGGAGCGTTCCCGGCCGGTTTGGAGGCGGCTGCCCGACCGTCCGAGTGACGTGTTCGAGGGGGCGGAGCCGACGCGCCGTCACGGCGTGCGGCGTCGGTTCCGCCTCACCGCTCGGCTCAGGTGTGGTCCTTGCGGACGGCGTCGAGGGCGAGTAGGGCGACGTGGAGGGAGGCGCAGGACTCGACGTCCTCCAGGTCTACGGCGAGTACGCGTTCGATGCGGCGGAGCCGCTCGTACAGGGCCGGGCGGGACAGGTGGGCGCGTTGGGCGGTGAGGACCTTGTTGCGCCCGCTCCCGAGGTAGAGGTCGAGCACGTGGACGAGGTCGCTGCCGCGCTGGGCGTCGTACGTCAGCAGCGGGCTCAGCTCGCGCTCGGTGAACGTCTGCAGGCGCGCGTCGTCGCGGAGCAGGTGGAGCAGGCCGCGCAGCCGTAGATCGGGCAGGCGGTAGAACAGCCGGCCGTCGGTGCGTTCGGCGGCGACGTCGGCGACCTGTTCGGCCTCCAGGAACGACCGGCGGACGTCGCGTACGGACTCCACGGTCGAGCCTACGGCCATGACGAACGCCTCCGCGCCGCCGCGCGGGCGTGCGGTCCGGCCTCCGGGATCCGTCGCGCGGCCGCCTGCGGCCGTCCCGCAGTGGTGGGCGCGGAGGCGGCGCGCCACCTCGCACAGGACGTCGTCCTCGACGGCGCGGGAGGGGAGTGAGGCGAGCACGCCGACCCGGGCCTGCGGGGAGCTCTCGTCGAGGGTGCCGACGAGCGCGGGCAGGTTCGCCTCCCGGCAGGCCGCTGCGGTCGCCTCGGCCAGGTCGGCGATCGAGTCGGTGGACGACGTGGCGTCGTCGTCCTTCAGGCCGAGTGCCGGGGGAGGGCTGGGCCGGGCAGAGGCCCGGGGGAGGACCACGATTCCGAGCAGGCGGCGTCCGGTGAGCGGCACGCCGAGTGCGCGGGCGCGGGCGGCCGCCTCCTGCGGGTCGGCGTACGCGTGGGCGAGGATGCCGTTGATGATCGAGCCGTGGGCTTGGCGTTCGAGGCTCTCGGCGTGCCGGTCGAGCAGTCGGCCGAGGGCGAGGGTGGTCGCCGCGCGTTCGACGAGGACGACGTCGCGGGGCGACGGCGGATCCATCGAGGTGATGATGAGCCGCCCCCAGTCCTCGCCGCGCGCGCCGACGACCGTGATCAGCCAGCGCGAGGACTCGTCGTACGCCGTGCGCTCCTCGGGACTCACGGCGCGCGAGCGGATCTCCCAGCCGGTCAGCAGCTCGGCGGGGTCGGAGCCGGCCATCTCGGCGGCGAGCACCTGGTGGGCGAGGTTCTCCAGCACGACGGGGTGCCCCGCGAGGCCGGCCACCTGGCGGACCACCTCGGCCGGCGGTGCGCCGTCGACGGACAGCTGGGTGAACACCTCATGCAGCTTCTCCGAGGCGCGCAGCTCGGCGAGCTGGGCGTCGATGATCTGGGCGTGCACGGCCTCGGTGACGTCGACGAAGGGTGTCTCCCGTGCCCAGGCGATGAGCGGGAGGCCGTGCTCCTCGGCCGCCGCGACGAACGCGTCGGGCAGCTCGCGCGCGTACTTGCGGCCCAGCTCGACGATGAGGCCGCTGACGCCCACGTCGGCCAGTTCGGCGACGTACGTGCGAAGGCGGGCGGGATCGTCCGGCAGCGCGATGCCGGTGGTGAGCACGAGCTCGCCGCCGCGTAGCAGGTGGGCGATGTCGGTGACCTCGGCGGAGTGCACCCAGCGGACGCGGGCGTCGAGGTGGTCCGCGCCGGCGATGATCCGGGGCTCGCCCCGCCGGACCGCGTCGAGCCGCAAGACGTCGGCCAGAGTGGGCAGCACATCTGTGATGCTATGTAACCGGAGCGAGGAGGAGCCAGATGGACCGGCTGGACAGCGACGCCATCGACCGCGAGCTGGCGACGACCCCGGGCTGGGAGCTCGCCGAGGACGCGATCGTCAAGACCGTGACGTTCAAGGACTTCAAGGAGGCGATGGCGTTCGTCAACCGGGTGGCGGAGGTCGCCGAGGAGCAGAACCACCACCCGGACATCGCGATCCGGTGGAACAAGGTCACCCTGACGCAGAGCACGCACGTCGCCGGAGGCCTGACGGAGTACGACTTCCGCCTCGCCCGCCGCCTCAACGAACTCTGATGGCCGGCGGCGAACGCGACGCGGCGAGCGGACGCGAAGCGAGTGAGGAGCAGGAGCGAGCCATGGGCTCGCGCCCGACACATTGACAGATGCGGCGTATGGACATTGACAGTCTGTCGGGTGGCGCTTTGGGGTGTTCAGCGGGAAGACTCGTGTTATGTCGGACTTGCTTGCACGTCATCGCGCGGTCATGCCGAACTGGATGGCCCTCTACTACGACGAGCCCATCGAGATCGTCAGCGGGAAGGGCAACCGCGTCACCGACGCGGACGGCCGGTCGTACCTCGACTTCTTCGCCGGGATCGTCACGAACACGCTCGGTTACGACCTTGCCGAGGTGCGCGAGGCCGTCGAGCGCCAGCTCCGTACCGGGGTCGTGCACACCTCGACGCTCTATCTCATGCGCGGCCAGGTCGAGCTCGCCGAGAAGATCGCCCGCCTCTCCGGCATCGACGACGCCAAGGTGTTCTTCACCAACTCCGGGACCGAGGCGAACGAGACGGCCCTGCTGCTCGCGACGTACGCGCGCAAGAGCAACCAGGTCTTCGCCATGCGGCAGAGCTACCACGGCCGCTCCTTCGGCGCGACCGCGATCACCAGCAACCGCACCTGGAAGAACAACGCGCTGTCGCCGCTGACCGTGAACTTCCTGCACGGCGGTGACCGGCATCTGCCGCAGTTCCGCGGGCTCTCGGACGCCGACTTCATCGAGGTCTGCGTGGCGGACCTGCGGCACAACCTCGCCACCGTCACGGCCGGCGACGTGGCCGCGATCATCGCCGAGCCGATCCAGGGCGTCGGCGGCTACACCGTTCCGCCGGACGGGCTGTACGCGGCGTACCAGGAGGTTCTCGCCGAGCAGGGCATCCTGTTCATCGCCGACGAGGTGCAGACGGGCTGGGGCCGGACCGGCCAGAACTTCTGGGGCATCCAGAACCACGGCGTGACGCCCGACATGATGACGTTCGCCAAGGGGCTCGGGAACGGCTTCGCCATCGGCGGCCTCGTCGCCCGCGGCGAGCTGATGGACTCGCTGCACGCGACCGGCCTGTCGACGTTCGGCGGCAACCCGATCTCCACTGCTGCGGCCAACGCGACGCTCGACTACATCCTCGACCACGACCTGCAGGCCAACGCCGCCAAGGTCGGCGAGCAGATCATCGACGGCCTGCGGGAGGCCGGCGACCGGCTGCCGATCGTCACCGAAGTGCGCGGCAAGGGCCTGATGTTCGCGATCGAGCTGACCGAGCCGGCGCTCGCCGTACGGATGCTGGAGGAGACCAAGGCCCGCGGGCTGCTCATCGGCAAGGGCGGCCTGTACGGCAACACCATCCGGATGGCCCCGCCGCTCACGCTCACCGAGGACGAGGGCAGGGAGGGCCTCGGCATCCTCATCGACGCGCTGGAGGCGATCTCGTCATGAAGCAGATCACGCACTGGATCGGTGGCAAGCCCTGGACCGGGACCGCCGAGCGTCAGGGCGACGTGTACGACCCGGCGACCGGGCAGGTCGCGGGGCGGGTGGACTTCGCCTCGGCCGACGAGGTGAACGCCGCCGTGGCGGCGGCGCGCGAGGCGTTCCCCGCCTGGCGGGACGCGTCCCTCGCCAAGCGCGCGAACGTGCTGTTCGCGTTCCGTGAGCTGATCAACCGGCACCGCGACGAGCTCGCCGCCGCGATCACGTCCGAGCACGGCAAGGTACGGGCCGACGCGGCTGGCGAGGTCGCCCGCGGCCTGGAGGTGGTGGAGTTCGCCTGCGGGATCCCGCACCTGCTCAAGGGCGGCTTCTCCGAGAACGTCTCCACGCGCGTCGACTCCTACTCCATCCGCCAGCCGCTGGGCGTGGTCGCCGGGATCACGCCGTTCAACTTCCCGGCCATGGTGCCGATGTGGATGTTCCCGCTGGCCATCGCCTGCGGGAACACCTTCGTGCTCAAGCCCTCGGAGAAGGACCCGTCGGCCTCGGTCCTCATCGCCGAGCTGTGGAAGGAGGCCGGGCTCCCCGAAGGCGTCTTCAACGTCGTGCACGGGGACAAGGCGGCCGTCGACGGGCTGCTCACGCACCCGGACGTGAGCGCGGTGAGCTTCGTCGGCTCGACGCCGATCGCACGCTATGTGTACGAGACCGGCACCGCGCACGGCAAGCGGGTGCAGGCCCTCGGCGGCGCGAAGAACCACATGCTGGTGCTGCCCGACGCCGACCTGGACCTGGCCGCCGACGCGGCCGTCTCCGCCGGGTTCGGCTCGGCGGGGGAGCGCTGCATGGCGATCTCCGCGGTCGTCGCCGTCGACCCGGTCGGCGACGAGCTGATCGCCAAGATCAAGGAGCGGGTCGCGAAGCTGACCGTCGGACCCGGCGACCGCGACAGCTCCGAGATGGGCCCGCTGGTCACCGGGGCGCACCGGGACAAGGTCACGTCCTACCTCGACGGCGGCGTCGCCCAGGGCGCCACGCTGGCCGTGGACGGGCGTGAGCACGCCCTGCCGGGCGGTGACGGCTTCTGGCTCGGCCCGACGGTCCTCGACCACGTGACGCCGGAGATGGCCTGCTACCAGGACGAGATCTTCGGTCCCGTCCTGTCGGTCGTACGGACATCGTCGTACGAGACCGGCATGGAGCTGATCGCCGCCAACCCGTACGGCAACGGCACCGCCGTCTTCACCAACGACGGGGGCGCCGCCCGGCGGTTCACCAACGAGGTCGAGGTCGGGATGGTCGGCGTGAACGTTCCGATCCCGGTGCCGATGGCCTACTACTCCTTCGGCGGCTGGAAGGCCTCGCTGTTCGGCGACACCCACGTGCACGGCACCGAGGGCGTGCACTTCTACACGCGTGGGAAGGTCGTCACCTCCCGGTGGCTCGACCCGTCCCACGGCGGCGTCAACCTGGGGTTCCCCACGAACGGCTGACCGGCGTCGGCGTGATCGCACCCGCGCCGGCGGGTGCGATCACGCACGTCCGGGCCGGCCCGTGTGATCAGGCGGCGGGTGCGGTCAGGTGTCCGGGCCGAGCGGGGGAGCGGTGCGCTTCCCGCCGGCCCCGGCGGCGAAAGGGCGGCATGGTGCGTTCCAAGCCGCTCGTCCCGCGTGCCGTCATTCGGCATTAAAGAGCCCTGATGCCCGTTTCATTGCGCAGGTCGCTGAATTTAGATATCGGCGGCCTGTTTTCAATTCACGTTCCGAGGCATTTCCGGACGGCGTTAAATCGGGTGATTGTCACCTGGAGGTCAAAGCGGGGTGGCGGAGGGTGGTCTCGGGCGGCGGGCTGGTCCACGATGGAGCGAGGGGCCCGTCCACAGGGGGTTGAGCAAGATCATCTTCGCGTGTCCGTCGCGAGCATCCGATCATCTTGAAAATCTCTCAGCTTTCGCGAGTATTGGTTTGCCCTCACCTGGCAGCTTGACAGCCAAAACTACAAATACTAGCCGGAGCTCTTGACCTGCTCTGTGGCATACGACACACTGCGTTTGTCGATAGCTGTTGGCGCAAACTTCAGAAGTTCCCCGGTTGCCAGGGAGCACCCCATGTCTGCCGACGACTCGCCCGACCAGACGCCGTTCTCACTGCTCGCCGTGT
The DNA here is from genome assembly GCF_040655075.1 of Actinoallomurus sp. NPDC050550. NCBI lineage: Bacteria > Bacillati > Actinomycetota > Actinomycetes > Streptosporangiales > Thermomonosporaceae > Actinoallomurus > Actinoallomurus sp. NPDC050550. The sequence continues at coordinate 49,647 of NZ_JBFAJC010000052.1, forward strand.
TGGCGGCGCGCTACCCGGAGTGGACGATCTGGTTCGGCGAGGCCACCGGCCACTGGTGGGCACTCCCTCCCAACGACCGGGGGCCCGGCGAGTTCATCGAGGCTCCGACCGTGAAGGAGCTCGTCGAGTCCATCGAGGCGCTCAAAGCGCGTCCCCGAATCCCCTATCAGACCGGTGCCCCATCGCCGGGCACTGCGCCAGGCAGGCTTCCCGCCGCCTCCCGACCCGGTGGGTCGTTCCGATGACCCGCCGCTGTACGCGACCCGAGACGGCCGCACCCAAGCCGCGGTCTCAGGCGAGCATTTGTCGGTCACGCCGCCTCCCCCTCCAACACCTCCGTGACAGGCGTGACCGCAGAGGGGCGCTCTCCTGAGGCCGCAGGAGTCCGGGCAACCGTGTAGCCCCCGGCACGGTTGCCCGGACCTCCACTTCTCCTGATCGTGGGTCCGGTCCGCACTCGCCCGCACATGTCGTTACGCTCGCGAGAGACGTGTTCGATGAGACGGGAGCGGGATGAGGGGTTCACGACGGCGCACGGCAGCCGTGTCGGCCGTGCTGGCCGCCGTGCTCGGCCTGGCCGGCTGCAGCGGTGGCGGTGGAAGCGGAGACGGCGGCCACCGCGTGCGAGAGGTCCGGGCGGCCGACACCATGGGACCGGGTGAGGGCTCGGTCGCCCTCCTGACGTGGAGCGGCTACGCCGAGGACGGCTCCAACGACCCCCGGGTCGACTGGGTCACGCCGTTCCAGAAGAAGACCCGGTGCCGGGTGGACGTCAAATACGCGGCCAACGCGCAGGAGATGCTCCAGCTGATGTCGAAGCCGAATCTCCGCTACGACGGCGTCGCCGCGCCACCGGAGATCGCCGGGCAGCTCGTGGCAGACCGGCAGGTCGTGCCGGTCAACCCCGACCTGATCGACGGGTACAAGGACCTCGAACCGGCCCTCCGCGCGCAGCTCACCAAGGCCGGCAAGCCCTACGGAGTGCCCTTCACCTGGGGGGCGAACCTCCTGATGTACGACCAGAAGGTCGTGCGCACGGCCCCGGACAGCTGGGGCGCGCTGTTCGATCCGGCGGAGGCCAAGAAGTACGCCGGCCGTCTCGTGGTCCGCGACAGCCCGCTGACGTTCGGCGACGTCGCCCTCTACCTCAAGGCGCACGATCCGAAGCTGAAGATCAAGAACCCGTTCGCGCTGACCGGCAAGCAGCTCGCCGCGGCGCAGTCGGTCATCGCCAAGCAGCACCCGTACGTCAGCACGTACTGGCTCAACCCGTCCGACGCCATCGCGCCGTTCGCCGACGGGCAGGCCGCCCTGGGCCAGGTCTGGCCCTACCAGGTGGACGTGCTCAGCCGGAGCGGCCGGTCCGTCGCCGGGGTGACCCCGCGCGAGGGCGTCACCGGCTGGATGGACGCCTGGATGGTCGGGGCCCGTGGGAGCCATCCCAACTGCATGTACCAGTGGCTCAACTGGGTGAGTTCTCCGGAGGTCCAGCAGCAGGTGGCGGAGTGGGACGGCGTCGCCCCGGCCAATCCGGAGGCCTGTGGGCGCGACCGGCTGCGCGCGCAGTTCTGCAGTGCCTACCACGTCGGCGACCGGTCGTACCTCAACAAGATCATCTTTGCCCGTACGCCCGCGAAGGACTGCGGCGGACCGGGCGAGGACTGCGCCGACTACGCCGCCTGGACCCGCGCCTGGCAGACCGCACGCCACTAGGGCCTGTCTCGAAGTCCCGCTGTCCTACTGCGCGGCGTCCAGAGTGCGAGCTCGCCGCGAACGAGATCCACCGGACACGCCCTAGCCGCGTCCGGATCGGATGACCGAAAAGAGGAGACGCGCGCTCGGCCGCCCCCGCCGAGCGCGCGTCTCTCATCGGGCGTCCTGGGCTCCCCCCGGACCCAGGACGCTCCTTTTCCGGTTAGGCTCTGATCTTCGCGCGCCGGCCTCGGGTCTGCTGGACCGGAATGCGCAGCGCGGGGGCGCAGTCATCGCAGGCGAACACGCGAGAGTCGTCCGGCAGCCGGCCGACGTGTACACGGGGTCGGGGCCACCTCTTGTGGCAGATCACGCACGCCTCACCCCAGCATTGCTCGATGGTGAGGCCCCTCGGATCGAATGTCGGTGTGGAACGGGCCATGACGTCCCCCCAAACTTCTCGGCTCCGTTCGGCCTCCATTTCTACCGGTGGGCTGGTGAGGCGTCAGTGTGGGAAACCACAAGGCAGGGCAAAACCCTGGAGAATTGCCGCTCGCATACGATTCTCCGGGATTAGCGCTCAGTTTTGGTCAGGCACCCAACTGCCATGAAAGCCAGCCGGAACTCGGGTCGGCAGGTGTATCCGGGCGACCGGCTCGCCGGTGAAATCCTGTGCGGCGAGGATGATGAGGTCGGTGGCGCCACGCTCGGGATCGAACGCCAGGGCCATGACGTAGCCGTCGTCCTCGGCGGCGTCGGGCGAGCGCGGGGCGAAGACCGCCTCCCCGACGGCGGCGCCCGCCGCGAATTCCCGGACCTCGGCGACGCCCGTCAGGTAGTCGTGCTTGAGCAGCGCCTCGCCGGCCTTCGTGCGCAGCAGCTCCGCCGCGCTCACCGTGTAGCCGTAGCGGTGCGGCTCGGAGACGAGACGCTCGTCGACCCGGGGGAACTCCTGTGGCCGGTCGTCGATGCGCTGGGACGAGAGCCTCCCGGCCGCGGGGTCGATCGTCCAGCGGTCCAGGGCGGGCGCGGGGGTCTCCTCCAGCCGGCCGCTCACCAGCATCTTCGGATACCGCGCCACGTCGACGACGAGCCGGTCCCCGTCCTCGTACGCGTTGAGGGTGTGGAACACGAAGCAGGGATCGATGTCGATCCAGCGCACGGAGGAGCCGTCGCCGTCACGAGGCATGATCCCCACGCGTGCCGGATGCGCGGGGTTCCAGGCGTAGGGCAGCCGCGCGCCGTCGGCCGCGAGGTCCATGCTGAAGGTCACCGGCAGGTCGTAGAGGATCACGTGGCGTTCGGTGAGCGCGAAGTCGTGCATCATCGGGCCGTCCTGCACCGGGACGTTCACCGTCCGGGTGACGGCGCCCTGGGCGTCCACGACGAGGTACTGGATGTACTCCCAGCCGAAGTGGTACGCGACGGCGTGCAGCTCGCCGGTGCGCGGGTCGTGCTTCGTGTGCGCGGTGTAGGCCCCCGGCAGCGTGCCGCCGAAGTCGAACGGGCCGACCGTGTCCAGCTCATAGGACAGCTCGTACGGGCGCGGGCCCGCCTCGACCAGTGCGAGCGTGCGGCCCGCGTGGGCGAGGACGTGTGTGTTGGCCGCGAAGTCGAAGTCCTCGTCGTCGGGGCCGCCCGGCCATTCCTCGCCGGGCCATTCCTCGCCGAGCCGGCTTGCGACCTCGCGCGACCGGACCCACCGGTTGCGGTACCACTCGGCGCGGCCGTCGCGCAGCCGGACGCCGTGCACCATGCCCTCACCGACGAAGAGGTGGTAGGCCTCCGGGTCCTCCAGGCCGAGCGGGTTGGGGCCGTTGCGCAGGTAGCGGCCGTTCAGTTCGACGGGAATTCGCCCGGTGACGGGCAGGTCGAAGGCGGTCACCTCGTCGGTGGCCGGCGCGAACGCACCGGTCAGGAATCGCGTGGTCACTGGTCCTCCTCCTCTGTTGGCGCGAAGCCGAATCCGATGGCGGTGATGGCCGCCGTGAACACGGCGTCCGGATCGGACAGGTGGCCGGCGAGCTCCAGGCTCACGACGCCGTGGGCCACCGACCAGAGCGACTCGGCGATCACCTTCGGATCGCCCGAGGGGATGCGGCCCTGCTCCAGGCAGGCGGCGACGGCGCGCTCGAGGTGGCCGAAGGTCTCCTGAGCGACGTCCATCGCCTCGGGACTCGGCTCCCATCCGGAGATCGGCCGGCCGAACATGAGGTCGTAGTAGTTGCGTGCGGCGAGCGCGGTGGCGCGGTAGGCGTGGCCGAGCGCGTACAGGCGGTAGAGCGGGTCGTCCTCCCGGACGGCCTCGAAGCGCCGGCTGAAGCGGGAGAACCCCTCGACGTACAGCGCCTCGACCAGCCCGTCCTTCCCGCCGAAGAGGGTGTACAGGACCGTCGTCGAGCAGCCCGCGGCCGACGCGATGCGCCGCATGGACAGCGCCTCGGGCCCCTCGGTCGCCAGGAGTTCGCCGGCGATGTCGAGCAGGGTCGTACGCAGGGCGGACTGTCCGCGCACCTGGGCCCGCGCATAAGGGGTTGCGTCCATCGACGATCCCTTCAAAAACAGCGTTATTGGCCAATAACACTGTTACTACGCTCCTCCGGGTCGGCGTGTCAAGTCCCCGGTCGGCTGACAGCGGAGCATGCGTTGTGCCATCCTGCGGACGGTGCGCAAGTACGTGGTCATGGGAGTACCGGGAAGCGGCAAGAGCACCCAGGGCGCCATGCTGGCGCGCGAGTACGACCTCGTGCAGATCAGCGTCGGCGACGTCTTCCGATGGCATGTGAAGAACCACACCAAGATCGGCGCTCAGGTGCGCCGGATCATGGCGGACGGGCAGCTGGTCGGTGACGACCTCGTCGAGCGGATCGTCCGTGACCGCCTCGACCAGCACGACTGGAACTACGGCTTCATCATCGATGGGTTCCCGCGCAACCGCCGTCAGGCCGAGTTCTTCCTGGAGAGCTACGACATCGACGGCGTGATCTACCTCGACCTGCCGGACTCCGAGGTCCGCCGCCGGGTCCTCGCCCGCCGGCTCTGCTCCGTGTGCGGCATGGACTACAACCTCATCGAGGACCGGCCGAAACGGCCCGGTCGCTGCGACGTCTGCGGCGGCGAACTGGTCACCCGGGAGGACGACACTCCCGAGGCGCTCGCGGCCCGCCTGCGCGACTACCACGAGAAGACGAACCCGGTGCTGGAGCTGTTCCGGCGCAAGGAGTTCGTCTTCGGGGTCGACGCGCAGCACGACCCGGAGACGGTGCAGCGGGATATCCGCGAGCGACTGGGCCTCGACGGGCACCATCCCGTCCGGCCTCTCGAAGAGGACGACTCCGCGCGTCCCGATTGACGCGGGCGGCACCCGGATGTTCGGCTGAGACCATGACCGCCGCCGAGGACCTCGTCCGCCGTGCCCGCGCGGAGAACCCGCCGGGAGGCAACCGCTTCCTCGACCTGCTGGAGGCCTCGGCCGTGCCACGGGAGCGGCTGACCTGGCTCGCGGGGGAGCAGTGGCACATCGTGCGCAGCGACCGCCGCAGTTTCGCCCTCTTCGCCGCACGCTTCCCGGACCCGCCGGCAGGTGACCTCTTCCTCGCCCTGGCCGGGGGCGAGGGCACCGCGCTGGGCCTGCTGGCCGGCTTCGCCGCCGCCCTCGGGCTGACGGAGGACGACCTGCGAGCGTACGAGCCGCGTCCGCTCGCGCAGGCCTATCCGGCGTACCTCGCGTGGAGCGCCCTGTCGGGCACCCGCAGCGGCCTCGCGCTCGCGATGCTGGCCAACCTCGAGGAGTGGGGGACGTACTGCGGCCGGACGGCCGACGTCCTCGCCTCCCGGTACGACCTCGCCGAGGAGGGCGTCGCCTTCTTCCGCTACTTCGCCGCGCCGCCGCCCGGCTTCGCCGAGCAGGCGACGGCGGTCATCGAGCAGGGGCTGGCGGCCGGGGAGGACCCGCGGGAGGCGCTGCGCGCCGCCCGCATGCTGCACGCCTACGAGTCGGCGTTCTGGGCGGCGCTCGCCGAGGGCCTGTGACCCGCCGGGGCGGGTGATTCGAGGCCGAGGGACGTGAACATGTCGGCGAGTTCGGCCTCGAACAGGGGCGCCCCGTCGTCCAGCATGAACTTCACGTGCCCGAACGCCTCCATCGCGACGAGGCCGTACAGCCGCACCCAGGCTCCGGCGTAGAGGCGGATCAGGCCGAGCGGGACACCGGCCCGGTCGAGGCCGCACGACTTGGCGAAGTGCAGGAGCTGGTCGCGCAGCGCGGGCGGGATGTCCTCGTCGGCGGGCACGGGGAACCGCTCGCGTTCCCACAGATCGGCCATCATGGTGAAGAAGACGGCGCCGAAGCCTATGGGGGAGGGGCCGGCGTCCTTCGCCGGCGGCGCGTACCCCGGGGGCGGAGCCCCGAAGATCATCGTGAACTCCGGCCGGTGGTCGAGCGCCCAGCGCCGGAAGGCCCGCGACGCCTCGGCGAGTCGGCCGATGAGATCCTCGGCCGGCACGGTGTCCCGGGCCGCCTCGACCGTCTCGCGGATCTCGCCCTTGTAGCCCTCGATCATGGCCGCGATGAGGTCGTCCAGGCTCGCGTAGTAGCGGTAGAGGGCGGGCGCGGTCATGCCCATGTCGCGGGCGATGGCCCGCACGGAGATGCCCGACGGGCCGTGGGCCCGCAGGTGCCGGCGCGCCGCCTCCTGGATCTCGCGCACGGTGGCCTCGCGCATGCGTTCGCGGCGGGTCGTCACGCTGCTCCCTTGACAGTTGTTAACGATGTGTGCTTCGGTAAACAGCGTTAACGAATAAACGGTGTTAACTCTTCTGATCGTCGATAACAGGTTACTCCGGGGGGAGCCGACCATGCTCGAATCACTCGCCCGCCTGACCCACCGCCGACGCCGGTGGGTCCTGGGCGCGGCCGCCGTCTTCGCCGTTCTCGCCGTCGTGTGGGGCACCCAGGTCTTCGGGGCGCTCAAGGGCGGCGGCTTCGAGGATCCTCATTCCGAGTCGGCGCGGGCCACCGCGCTCATCAACGAACGGATCGGCCCGCCCGCCGGAGACCTGGTCGTGCTCTACGAGAGCGCGTCGCGCACCGTGGACGACCCGGCCTTCCGCGACGCCGTCACCCGAACCCTCGACCGGCTGCCCCGCGACCAGGTCCGGGGCGTGACGACGTTCTGGAACACCGGCTCGCCGGCCCTCGTCTCCCGCGACCGGCACGCGACCTACGTCGCCGTACGGCTCGCCGGGGCCGACGTCCCCGCACGCGTCACGACCTACGAGAAGGTCCGCGACCGGTTCGCCGCGCCCGGCCTCACGACCCTGCGCGGCGGCACCGTCGCCGTCAACAGCCAACTCCACGACCAGACCTCGAAGGACCTGGCGCGGGCCGAGACGATCTCGATGCCCATCCTGCTGATCCTGCTCGTCGTCATCTTCGGCAGTGTGATGTCCGCGCTGCTCCCGCTCACGATCGGCGGCGTCGCCATCCTCGGCGCGTTCACCGTCCTGCGTGTGATCACCATGACGACGGACGTGTCCACGTTCGCGATCAACATCATCACCATGCTGGGGCTCGGGCTGGCCATCGACTACTCGCTCTTCATCGTGACGCGCTTCCGCGAGGAGCTCGGCCGCACGGACTCCGAGCGCGAGGCCCTGACCCGCACGATGACGACCGCCGGCCGCACCGTCGCCTTCTCCGGCGTCACGGTCGCCATCGCGTTCGGCGGCCTGCTGCTCTTCCCGCAGATGTTCCTGCGGTCCATGGGCCTCGGCGGCATCGCGGTCGTCCTCGTCGACATGGTGGCCGCCCTCACCGTCCTGCCGGCCCTGCTCGCGGTCCTCGGGCGGCGGGTCGACGCGCTCCGCGTCCTGCCCCGCCGACGGGCGGACGGCGCGGAGCGCGGACCGTGGTTCCGGCTCGCGCACAGCGTCATGCGCCGGCCCGTGGCGTACGCGGTCGGCGTGACGATCGTCCTGCTCGCCCTCGGGGCGCCGTTCCTCGGCATCCGTTTCGGCAGCATCGACGTCCGCGCGCTGCCGAGCAGTTCGGAGGCGCGTACGGTCGCGACGACCCTCGACCGCGACTTCGCGCACGGCGCGCTCTCGCCGATCGACGTCGTGGTCACCGGCCCCGTGTCCCGTCCGCAGCTCGACGCCTACGTGAACCGGCTGCGCGGCGTCCCCGGAGTCACGACGGCGACGCTCGCCGACACCGGACGGGACGCGACGCACATCGCCGTACGCTTCGGCGCCGACCCCCAGTCCGGTGACGCCCGCGACCTGGTCCGGCGGATCCGCTCGCTGCCCGCGCCCGGTGCCGCGTACGTCGGTGGGGAGACCGCTCAGCTGGTGGACCTGCTGAGCAGCCTGGGGCGTGTCCTGCCCTGGGCCGCGCTGTTCGTTGGGGCGGTGACGTTCGCGCTGCTGTTCGCCGCGCTCGGATCGGTCCTGCTGCCGCTCAAGGCCCTCGTCATGAACGTGCTGTCGCTGAGCGCCGCCTTCGGCGTGATGGTCTGGGGGTTCCAGGACGGCCACCTCGCGGGCGTGCTCGGCTTCACGTCCACCGGTACGGTCGAGGCGTCGCAGCCGGTGCTGATCCTGGCCGTGGCGTTCGGGCTGTCGATGGACTACGAGCTCTTCCTGCTCAGCCGGGTCCGGGAGGAATGGCAGCGGACACGGGACAACACCGCCGCCGTGGCCGCGGGGCTGCAGAGCACCGGCCGGATCATCACCAACGCCGCCCTCCTGCTGGCCGTCGTGATCGCCGCGTTCACGACGTCGGACATCTCCTTCATCAAGCTGATCGGCGTCGGCCTGCTCGTCGCCGTGGTCGTCGACGCCACGCTCGTACGGGCGCTGCTCGTGCCGGCGACGATGCGGTTGCTGGGCCGGGCCAACTGGTGGCTGCCCGCCCCGCTGCAGCGCCTGCACGCCCGCGTCGCCCTCCGCGAGTCCGGCTGAGACGAGCGATGGGACCCGTGTTCGGAGTTCGGGCAACGGGAACCGCACTCGCAGGACCGGCCGATACGGGCTGACGGGTCTGGCCGGTGTGGGCTGACGGATCCGGCCGGTGTGGGTTCCCCGTTCCGACGGGGCGACCACACCGGCCGGTCACGGCGTCGGCGTCGAGCCGGTCACGGCGACGGAGGTCGTGGGCCGGTCTCCGTCCGGAGCGTCTTCTCGAAGCAGAGGCTTCGCGGCGGATGGGATCCGAAGGGCGGGATGCGCACGTACCCGCTGGACTCGTACAGGCCGGCGTCCCGGAGATCGGCCGCCTTCAGGCGCGCGATCCGGCAGCGGCGCCGGCGAGCGAGATCCTCGGCCCCGCGCAGCAGCAACCGGATGACGCCGACGCCGCGATACTCCGGCCGGACGTAGATCTGGCCGACCTCCGCGCCCTCCGCACCGGACGCCTGCCGGCCCGCCGCGGTGACCCACCGCACCCCGGCGCAGCCGATCGGCTCGCCGCGTTCACGGGCGACCAGGAAGACCGTTCCCGGCTCGGCCGCCGGCGGGTGGTCGGCGTCCGCGCCGAACCGGGCGGCCAGCTCGGCCGCCTGCTCGACGTGCAGGCCGGTCACGATCGGGTCGTCGAAGGACGCCTCGACGAGTTCGACGCGGGAGCTGCTGCTCATGCCAGGCCACAGTAGGGAATCGGCCGCTCGCGCGCGGCCGGTTCGCTGTCTATCTGCTGACCCGGCGGACAGCCGCGCCGAGATAGGCGCCGACCGCGGCGAACGGGCCGCCCCGGCGCCCGAGAGGAAGTTGCCCATCACGCCCGCGACTCCGTACACCGGGGAGCAGCGTGCCGGCCGTCGCCGCTGTGCTCCTGGGGAGGATGCACGCGACCCCTGATTGATCGAGAATGTAGCTTTAATGTGACATGCGTCATATGAATTTGCTGAGGCCCGGCAAACACGGACAGCTCCTACTGACGGCTAAAAGCCCGTCACATCACCCCGAACGAAAAGAGGGACACATGTCGGAGACCTGCACGCACCCCACATGGCGGAAGGTCGGGGACAAGGTGATTGAGTGCACGGAGTGCGGACACCAGGAAACCACCAGCTGATCCGGTCCCGGCGTGGGCGCCCCTACTAAGGGGCGCCCAGTGACATGACAAAGCGTCGTCGGGGATTCCCTGAGGGCGCGAGACCAGCAGCCTCGACGTACGCCGCATTGCGGCGTGCGTCGAGGCACCTCTTCCGTTCTATTCGGAGGATGATCTTATAGTTCATGGGCGGCACGCCGTTGATGCTCTTGCCTGCCTTGTAGGTCGCAATGAGACCTCGGCAGGGTGTCCAAGCTTTTGAGTCGCGTGTTCGCCCCTTTGCCAGGACCGTGGCGTCAAGCGCACGCAGATCGCCCCGGATCCGGGCGGCGGTCAGCGCCCGAAGCCGGACTATCGCAAGTACCTGGATCCATCCGGAGCCGGGGACGGTGCACGTCAAAAAGACGTGATGACGGTGACATCGCAGATCTGGAGGATCGCCATGTGCACACCCGTGCCGACGAACGACCCGCCGCGCCGCCCGACGATCGAGCCGCGGCCGGATGAGCCGCGGCCGCATGAGCCGGCACCGGACATGGTCTGGTAACCGGCGGAAAAGGGCGTAGAGACCTATGCGTCTCTGCCCACAACAGCGGCCCTGCCCTTCTCTGGGCAGGGCCGCGTCTCCGCGTTGAGGCCACCGATACGACTGCCGGCGAAGACGGCCGAGTTGATTGCCGCGCGGCTTCCCGCGCCTGGGCAGACCTGGATCGACGCCGGGTCTCCTTCGCCGCCTGCTGTCGGCGACGTGAGGCGAGTCGCAGCGGCGACCGGGCGGGTCGGCTCGATCAGGCCGGGCGGCGCGGCCGGTGGGGCGCGACCCGAGGCCGCGGCGCGGCGGTGGAGCGGAAGGCGGGGAAGACTTGCGATTTCGGGTTGCGAATCCGCAGGCGCACGGACTTTAGAGGTCAGGAGGCCGCGCCGTAGAGTGCGGTATACGACCAGGCAAAGCCAGAGCCCGCCTGCCAAACGAGAGGTCCATGACCAGTGTCAACCATCCTGAGCGACCTCGAGCTCGAGTCACCGCTCGTCGGCACGACGGTGACCGCGCACATCAAGGCCGGCGGCCCTGACGGATTCAACTGCACCGTCTATGACGCCGGCACCGGACAGGCTTGGGATGCGCTCCTGCTGCGCGCCGACGCGTACGACCTCCCCGAGGGAACGCCACCGCCCCGGTTGGAGCCGGGGGACACCCTCGTCGCGCTCGTCACCGGCGTCGCCGAGGGAGAACAGGACGGCGCGGAGCGGCTGCTGCTGTCGGTGACGGCTCCCGAACTGGTCGAGCGGATCCTGTCGGGATTCGTCGACGAGATCCTCGCGGGGAAGGTCGTCATCAAGAACGTGGCGCGGGTCGCCGGTACCAAGGCGAAGGTCGCCGTGGCTCCGACGACCTTGGGAGTCGACGCTCGGGGCGCCTGCATCGGCCGGGGCGCCAGCCGGATCAAGGGTGCGGAGCGGCTGCTGAACCACGCGTTCGGCAGGGAGAAACTCGAGATCATCGAATACTCCAGCGACCGGGCAGCCTATCTGCGGAATGCGATGAGCCCCGTCGCGGTCACCGACGTCCTCGTCGAACGCGATGACGCGGTCGTGGCGGTAGAGGAGCACCAGCTCTCCGGCGGCATCGGCGCGGGCGGCCTGAACGCCCAGCTCGCCGGGCAGCTGACCGGCCTCTATGTTCAGGTGGTCAAGGCCGGCACCGACCTCCGGAAGGCGATGGACCGGCTCAAGGCCGATCAGGCCGCGTCGGACTCGGCGGACCAGGTTTGAGATCAGACATAGCGATGCGTTCCACGGTCGTTCACGCGAGGGCTGGGTCTCCGCCCCGCGGTGTCGAAGATCTGCGCGGCGATGATGAGGATTACCTGGACCGGGAATCTCTCATTCTCGCCGGCCAGGCCCTGACCTGGCAGTCCGTGTTCAGCAGCGGCCCGCTCACCGCGGTGCCGATCAGCGGGACGTCCGCCTTGCTCGTACGCCATGACGAGGAGACGCGACCGGAGGAGTGGCACGATCGGTTCGTCATGGGCCTCGTCCACCGGATGAAGGGCGAGCTGTCGATCGCGGCGGTCACGGCCAGGCTGCTCGCCGAGGCGGCCGGCGAAGATTCCGGGGACGACACCGAACTCCTCGCCTCGGCGATCGACGGGTTCGTCGGACTGCTCGGAGAACTCGAGGAAGTGCGGACGCCCGAAGGGCTCGCAGAGCAGATGGTGAGGGACGTACTCCGTACCCATACCGCGCTGCTGAACGGACTCGAGCATCAGCAGGTGTCGGTCCGCGAGCACGAGGAGTTCACCATCCACACCGTACGGTCGGCCTCCGCCCATTTGACCCGAAGTGAACTCGAACAACTGGGGCGGCAGGTCGGGCTGCCCTGGCCCGCCCGGCCCAAGAACGGGCTCGGCCGCGACCTGGGAATGGCCCGGTGGCGCGCCACCGTGCAGAGCCAGCGCCACCAGATGTGGTGCCGGGTGGAGAAGAAGAACGTCCTCGTCACTGAGCTTTGGTTTCGGGAACCTCAGAAGCGGCCGGGATGATGTATCCGTATCCCATCTTGGTCACCACGAGGCCTTCGCCGAGCTTGCGGCGCAGCCGGGAGATGTGCTCGGTGAGCGTCCGAGAAATGCCCCGGTCGGTGCCCCAGACCTGCAGCATGATCTCCTCCTTGGAGACCGCGCGGCCGCGGTTGAGCGCCAGGAACTCCAGGACGGCATATTCCATCGGGGCCAGCTGCACCGTCACCCCGTGCTTGAAGACCTGTCGCGCCGAAAGGTCGATCCGTACGGGCGGAAGCTCGACCAGGTCGCTTCGCTCCCGATCGGTCGTCCTGCCGGCACCGGCCGAGCTACGCCGTAGCACCGCGTGGATCCGAGCGAGCAGCAGCTCCGGGTCGAACGGCTTCGTGATGTAGTCGTCGCCGCCGAGCCGCAGCCCGAGGACCTGCTCGTGTGGCTCGCTGCGAGCGGTCAGCAGGATCACGGGCGTGTTGTTTCCCTCTTCGCGCAACTGATGGATGAGGGACAGCCCGTCCATGTCGGGGAGGTTGAGGTCGAGCAGTGCGAGGTCGATGTCCATGCGGCGTAGCGCGTGCCGGGCCTGTTCCACGTTGGACACGGACCTCACCTGAAAATTGCGCCTGGTCAGCAGGCTTGTAACGACCTTGATGAATCGCGGGTCGTCGTCGATGAGGAGAACAAGTGGCACGAATCCCCACAATACCCAATGTGGTCGTCTAAGGGTCAGACCATGGCAGATGTCGCAACGCGTGACAGGGAGAGGGCCAGACACATTCGCTACGGCGTCATCCTCTCCCTGCTCATGCTCTGCGGATTCGGTGTGACCGGCTCGCCGTACGACCGGATCGACCCCGGTCCGGTCATCCGGATCGGTCCGCCGGCGCGCGGATCCTGGCTGGTGACAACGGTGGTCGTGCGGCACAGCACCTGGTTCCGGTGGGCGTTGGCCGGGCTCACGGAGGAACACATGGTCCGGATGCGGGGTCCCGGCCCGGCGACGACCGATGCGATGAGCGAGGCGATGGACGCCTCGCAGACCACGGCCGCACTCGTCGCCGCCCAACTGGCCGGCCGCCGAACACCGACCGGCAGCGCCGGACTACAGGTGACCGGGATGGCGGGAGCGGCGGCCACGATTGGGCTGCACCCCGGTGACGTGCTCCTGGCCGCCGGTGACGCCCGGCACCTGGCGCCGCTCCGCGACCAGACCGATCTGGGGTCCGTCACCGCCGCCACGGGGAACGTGCGCCTCCTCGTGGCCCGCAGGATCTCCGGCGAGTCGCTGGGGACATCCACGACCATGGGGATATCGAGCGCCTCGCTCGCCGCGGTACGGGTGGATTCCGCTGTCGCCGCGACCGCGTTTCCACTCGGCGTCGTACAAGGGCCGTCGGCCGGGCTGATCCTGACACTGGCCCGTGTCGACGCACTGGGCTCGGGACGCCTCATCGGCGCTCACCACGTCGCCGGCACCGGTGGAGTCGGCCTTGACGGCTCCGTAACCACGGTCGGTGAAGTCGCGGAGAAGGTCAAAGCCGCGATGGCGGCCCACGCGGACGTGTTCTTCGTGCCGGCCCTTCAACGCGACGTCGCTGTACGGGCGGCGCGGGGCGGCACGATGCGGATCGTCCCGGTCGGCTCCGTCTCCGATGCGGTGAAGTGGCTGTGCGCCGTCGGCGGGCGCTCCCCGGCCTGCGAGGCGTCTTGAGGCCTGCGGCACCGACCGGGCGGGCGCTGATAGCGTCTGCACCACGGATGCCCATCGGACCGGAGACCAGATGAGGGTGCTCATCGTCGACGACGATCCCGGAGTCAGACGGCTGCTCCGAATGATCCTGGAACGCGATGGTCATGAGGCGGACCTGGCCGGGGGCGGCAACGAGGCGTGGCACCGGCTCACCACCGCCTCCCTGCCGCGGTTGCTGATTCTCGACCGGATGCTCCCGGACATCGACGGGGCCGATCTCGTGACCCGGATTCGCGCCGCTGCCCATACCGCGAATCTGCCTGTCCTGGTTCTCACCGCCGACGCAGGCATGTCAGGCGACCTGGATGACGGCTCCCTGACCCGCGTTCTCGCGAAGCCGTTCGACCTCGATCAGCTCCGTGAGCTCATCTCCGCACTCGCGGGCGGCCGATCGGCGCGCCCGGATTGACGAGAGGGATCCAGAAATCGACCTGTAGGCCACCGGACGGGGCGGTCACCAGTTCGATCCGTCCCCCCATGGCGGCCATCATCATGTCCGCGATGTAGAGTCCCAGCCCCGACCCTGGAAGGTTCCCGGCGGCGGTCGCCCGATAGTACGGCCGCGTTGCGAGGGCGCGTTCTTCATCGGGAATGCCGGGTCCTTCGTCCGCGATGCCGATGACTCCATATGAGCCGACCTCGCGCACCGTCACGGTGATCTTCCCGTCGGGCGCGTACTTCTGTGCGTTGCCGAGGGCCAGCAGCAGGCACTGCCGCAGCCCCAACGGATCAGCACGCACGGTGTGGCCGGGAGAAGAGTCGATCAGCGTACGCGCCGCTACCGACGGGATGGTCCGCAGAGTCCGGTGTAGTAGTGCCGTCACATCGATCGATTCGGCCTTCATCGGCCGGAGAGCGGCCGGATCCGAGGCACTGACGGCGGTGAGACCCCTGACGACGTGGTGCATCATCTCCACGGCGTCGAGGATCGCCTCGACGGAGTCCGCCACGTGCCGGTCGTCCGGGAGGAACTTGCCCAGCAACTGCGCGTGGCCGCTGATCACGGTCAGCGGGCCGTGCAACTCGTGGCGTACGGAGTCCAGCAACAGCGCCCGTGCGTCCTCGAGCCGCCGCCGCTTCGACACGTCGACACCGTCCACGGCCGTGAGAGCGGTGCCGGACCGGTCGGCGACGGTGCTGACCCGAGCTCGTTCCTCCCCGGTGTCATGGCGATTCCACACGTCGTTCCAGAACGCCCCCAGGGCCCGGCCCACATCTGTCAGCGCTTCACCCAGCATGCCGAAGATCACCCGGGACGCTCGATGCCGGCCGGTCGCCCGTGAGGCCGTACACCTTGACGTCGTCGGTATGCCCCGCACCGGGGAGCACGGCCATGCTTGCAGCAGTGCAGGAGTCGTCGTCGCGACTACAACACGCCTGCGAGTGAACTTCATCGCTCTCAATTCTTCTCAGCTCGATACGCGTCGCCATTATGCGAAGCGGCTAAGGGAGGCGCGATCGTTTAAGTCCGCGAGTTAAACGATCGCCCGTGGCCCTCCGCATCGTTATGCTCGGAACATCTTCACCACCGAATGCCGAGCAGTGGATTCAGGCTCAGGCCACCGGGCGAGGAACAGCACTGGGTGGAGCCTTGGAGGTTCTGTCAAAGGTGGGCCGCCGTGGTGGCGGGCCGGCTGGGTGTGGATCGCGGACGCGACGGTATCGGCCGAGCCGGGCGGTGCGGCGTCGGCGTGCGCGGGTGCGGTGAACGCCGGCGCGGAGACAGCGGCGGTGGCGGCGAGCGTGGTTCTGATCTTCGCTGATGGGTGTCTTTCCGGGGGAGCGGCTGTGGTGGAGATGGCGGGTGGTCGGGCCGGGGGTACGGTGAGAGCGCCTTCGGCGCGAGCTTCGCACGGCGGGTCAATGTCGCGATCACGTCGCGATCACACCGGGATGTGGGGCCGGGATCCGCTGCGTGGTGTGGCCTGAAGCCTGGGCGGATACACCCCACGCCCCTTCCTGGATGATCAACGGACGGCACCATCGTCGACGTACGGGCGCGACTGCACCAGGCAGAACCTCCGGCAGAAATATCGGCAGTTTCTTGAAACTCATGTGCCTCCGTATGGCGCGCGCCCGCCCGGCGGCGGCCAGAGAC
Organism: Actinoallomurus sp. NPDC050550; assembly: GCF_040655075.1. Classification (NCBI taxonomy): domain Bacteria; kingdom Bacillati; phylum Actinomycetota; class Actinomycetes; order Streptosporangiales; family Thermomonosporaceae; genus Actinoallomurus; species Actinoallomurus sp. NPDC050550. The sequence continues at coordinate 65,759 of NZ_JBFAJC010000052.1, forward strand.
CGCTCAGGTTGAGCGAGTTTCATCAGGTCTCCCGTTGTGTGTCCGGACTTGCATGGCTGGTCAGAGACTTCCGGCCGTCCCCCGTGGGCTGCCGTTTGGACCTGTCTTGCATGAAGCGGCAGGACCAGGGTGTCCGGACCGCCTGAACGGAGTCACGTTTCCCGTACAAACCCGTACGAACCCGCGGCTCCGATTCTGAACTTCACAACCGGCCCACCTTCCTGGTTTAGAGGTTGTGCCCGGACACTGATCTTGAGGATGAGCGCGTCATTCAGGCTGAGGAGGTGCGATTCGTCTCGGCCCGATACGCGTCGCCATTATGCGCAGCGGCCAAGGGAGGTACGATCGTTTAAATCCACGATCGCCCGCGGTCCTCCCGCCGCCAGCTCGGTTCCATGGCCTGATCTGGCCAGACTTTGATCGCGCTAACTTTGCGCCTTCTACGCTGGAGATCGTTTCTGATACGTCTTCGGGGGCGTGATGTGACGACGATCAGCTATCCCACCGTGGACCTGGCCCAGACCAGGTTCGCGCTCTCACCACTCGGCCACCTCGTACACGGCGTCCACGATTCCGCGTGCAGCCGTGACTCCTCACTCCGTCGCGCCTGGTGGCACACAGCGCGCCGCAACGTTCCCGCAGCCGCGTACGACCTCATCACGCGAATCAATGCCGACCCCTCAACCTCGCCGGCCTTCCTCGCACCGCCCCTGGCGGGCTATGGATACACCGAGCCGAGCTTCGACACCGAACTCCAGGCCCTGGAGGCAGCATCTCCCGACCTCAACGGCACCGTGGACGCGCTGCGTAAGCTCTATGACGCATGCCTGGCCGATGACTGGACGCAGATCTCCCGGCAACTCCACGCCGACCTCGGCGTACGCGCCGCCACCCTCCTGGCCCAAGGCCCGGCGGCCGCACTCGCCGGCCTCCACGACGGACTGGCCTGGAAAGACGGGCAACTGATCATCCCAGGCCCCGACACCCTCGAGTTCGACGCAACAGGCGGACTGGTGGCGATGCCCTGCGCGTTCGGCCAAGCCAGACTCCACCCGATCCTGACGCCAGGACAGATCCCCATCCTCACCTACTCGATCACCCCCACCCCGATCCGGCCTGCCTCGATGCTTCGAGACACCCTGTCGTCCCTGATCGGACCAGGCCGGGCCCGCTCCCTGCGCGAGCTCGCCAAATCCCCCGCCTCCACCTCCCAGCTCGCCCACCGCCTCAACGTGTCAGTCCCAGCCGCCTCGATGAGCGCGACCGCCCTGCGGGACTCCGGCCTCATCCAGTCGATCCGCGACGGCAAGAAGGTCATCCACCACCTCACCCCCGCCGCGACAGCCCTCCTAGCCGCCAACCCCGCCCCAGCGACCCGGTAATCAAGCAAAGCCCCCGAAGCCTCGGCGGTTGCATCCACGGACGTGGTGTACGAGTTTTTGCTGATCAGAGGCGTGGCGTCGTGAACTGAGACGGCCATCGCGTGATCCTTCGAGATGCAGCCGGACAATCACGCGCTGGGCCGCTCGAGCGGCGGGTTGACCACCAAGCGGCACTTGAGCTGCGAGCAAGGGCACATCCCCAAGTGGCGGCTCGCGCTCCAGATGCTGGATGAACTGGCCTCCTGGGGTATGTGCCGCCGTTGGTCGTCGGCGATGCCGGTTACGGGGACAACACCACGTTCCGGCTCGGGCCGGCCGAACGCGGGCTCGCCTATGTGATGGCGGTCAAGGCCACCACCAGTGCCTTCCCCCGGGGACTCGGTACCGCGGAGGCCCCTTATGGCGGACGAGGCCGCCCGCTGCGGCCACGCTGCGCAGGGGACGCCTCCAGCCTGCGCGACTTGGCACTGGCCACCGGCCGCGCGAGCCTTCGGCAAGTGACCTGGCGTCAAGGCAGCAAGAAGACCAAAGGCAACCCCACCGCCAAGATGCGCTCCCGCTTCACCGCGATCCGGGTACGCCCCGCCAACCGCGACATCCCCGAAGCCACAGACGGCAGCCTGCCCGAGTGCTGGCTGCTGGCCGAATGGCCACCCGGCGAAACCGAGCCCACCGACTACCAGCTGTCCACCCTGCCCGCTGGCACCCCCATTACGACACTCGTCCGCCTGGCGAAGATCCGCTGGCGGATCGAACTCGACTACCGCGAACTCAAAACCGGCCTCGGCCTCACCCATTTCGAAGGCCGCTCCTGGACCGGCTAGCACCGCCACGTCACCTTGGCTTCGGCTGCCCAATCTCATCCTCACCGAACTACGCCCGACCAGCCCCCAAGCGGCTGGGGCGGCCTGAGCCTCTACAAAATCCTCAAACAGCTCCAGGTGCTGCTCGCGACCTGGACAGGCCGATGCCCCACCTGCCACCAGCGACCGCCATGACGAACTAACAAAGTCCTACTAGGGCGGGTCCGGTCAGCATGAGGAGGGTGACGCGGCATGAGACGCGTTGGGCGTCTCGTCCGCGCCGACCACGTCCTCACCCTCTTCGAAGACCGCCGAATCCGCTGAAGCTTAGTGAGAAAAAGTCAGTCGCCCAGTTGCATCCACCTCAGCATCGAGGACGGTATGAGCCGTGCGCCGAGAACGCACCCCCGCCCACCCGGGCGCGGAAACAAAGAAAAGAGGTTGGCTCATGAGCAACAACGGCCAGCACGCCTGCTCGTGGAGCTATGTCAGCACAGACGCCGACGGTGTCATCACCTGGCGGTGCCGCATCCCCGGCTGCAGCAACACCATGAAGTCGAGGTAGCCCTGCACAATTGGGACTGCCGCAACGCCGCACCCTGCGGCGTTGCGGCAGTCCCACCTTTTTCGGGCCTGTCCGGCCGGGACTGTCCGGATCTTTGTGGGCGGGCCGGTGATCACTTCTAGTGGAGGGTGATGCGGTCGCCGTAGTAGAGCGACAGCGCGTTCAGCGCTGCCTTCCACCCCGCGGTCTTCCCGGTCACGTTAGTCCGGTTCTTGCGCGGGCTGCGAATGACCAGGTAGAGCACCTTGAGCGCGGCTTGGTCGGTGGGGAAGTGGCCGCGCCGTCGGGTGGCCTGACGGAATCGGGCGTTGAGGGACTCGAAGCTCTCTTGTCAAGCGGCTGCGGCGATGGTGGGCGCTGGGCTGCTGCGGCGGTCGTCGTCGCGCCACATGTGCCTGATGATGACGTTGG
>NZ_JBFAJC010000053.1:0-68035 GCF_040655075.1 Actinoallomurus sp. NPDC050550
CTGCTCCTCGTTGTCGACGCCGACGCCGTTGTCGAGTACGCCCGCCACGGTGCAGTTGCCGAACCGGGCCTGCAGGTAGGGCAGCGGCAGCCCGACCACCACGGCCACCGTCGCCGCCTCCGGCGGCGGCCCATACCGGTACAGTTCATTTTGTCCGCTGTAGATCGGCAGCGGCAGCCGGCGGTCCGGGCCGTACCGGTCCAGCGCCCCCGCCTCGCCGTAGTTGCCGGTCACGACGACGGCCTTGGCCCGATCCGCCTGCGGCAGCGCCGCGTAGACAGCCGCCACCTCTCGGGTGTAGGCGGGCCAGCCGATCTGGTCGCGGGTAGCCTGGTTGATCGCCGGAACGGGGGTGTCGCCGAGCACGTCGACGGGCAGCAACGGCAGTGCGAGCACCAGCGTGACTGCGGTGTTCAGGGCGAGCCCGGCGACGACCAGCGCCCGCCGCGGCCCGGGTCGGCGCGCCACCCAGTCCACGGTCGGCACGCAGCCGGCGGCGAAGAGGAAGCCGACCAAGCCCACCGGGTAGTAGATCTGCCCGCCGGAGATCAGCACGATCACGAGCAGCACCGGGTATGCGCCGGCGAGCGCCCGCGCCGGGCGCCAGGCCGGCCGGCGGAACAGGGCGACGAGGCCGGCCACCCAGATCGCGGTGACCGGCGGGCCCAGCAGGAGCGGCTGGAACGGCAGCAGTTGCACCCGGGTCGCACCCTTGTTCTCGGACAAGGCGGCCGCCATATCCAGCTGCGGGAACCCGTGCGTGACCTGGTAGATCAGGTTGGGTGATCCGATCAGCGCGGCTAGGCCCACACCGGCCCACAGCCAGCGCGAACGCAACGCCGAGCGCGGGCCCAGCCACAGCAACCCGAACGCCAGGCTGACCAACAGCAGCACGATGAGATGCTTGTTGTAGAGGGCCATCCCGGTCACCGCGCCGGCCGCCAGCCACCATCGCGGCTCACCGCGGAGTAGGGCGCGCAGCGCGAACAGGATTACCGCCGCCCAGACCGGCAGGTCAACGGTCGCCGTCAGCATGACGTGACCGAACAGCAGGGGCATTGCCGCAAACGCGTATCCCCAGGCGCACAGCGTCTGCGCGCGACGGCCACCGCCCAACTCGCGGGTGATCAGCGCGGTGAGCACAATCGCCACCACCACGCAGACGGTGGCCGGCAGGCGCATGGCCCAGACCGTGTCGCCGAACACGGCCGCCGAGGCGCGGGCCAGCAGCGGAGTCAGCGGCGGCTGGTCGACGTAGCCCCAGGCCGGCCGCAGCATCCGGAAGTACAGCTCGTCACGGTGGTAGTCGTACCGGCTGTTGGTGGCCACCAGAACGGCGGCGGCCACGGCGGCCGCACCGCCGATCGGCACCCAGGTGATTGGCGGGCGGACCGGCTCATCCGTGGCCCCGACGGGCGCCGAGATTGATGCGGGGGTGTCCACGGACGCACAGTATCCCCCCGTAATGACAGTCGGGAGCCGCCGTTCAGCCGAGGAACTCGCCGTCGCTAACGATGATCGCTGGTTGGACGGCGGGTGGTCCACCCCGATCCTCGAGGTCAGGGACGCGCCCGCGCGGGCGGCCGGTCAGGCCTTTGCGGTGTGGGCCGGCGGCTCCCCGCGCAGGTAGCGGCCGACGTCCTCGGCGAGGATGCGGGCGGCGTTGGCGGCGGTCTGGCGGCTGGCGCCGGCCAGATGGGGGGTCAGCACGATGCCCAGCGTGGACAGCAGGCGCGAACCCGCGGGGATCGGCTCCTCGGGGAAGACGTCGAACGCCGCGCCGAACAGGTGTCCCCCGTCGATCGCGTCGCAGACGGCCTCATAATCCAGCAGCGCGCCGCGGGCGCAGTTGACGATGATCGCGCCGGGTGGCATGGCGGCGATCTCCGGTGCGCCGATCATTCCGGTGGTCTCCGGTGTGACGCGGGCGTGCAGCGTGACGACCTCCGCGCGGGACAGTAGTTCTTTCAGGGAGACCAGCTCCCCGACCGCGGTCTCGGTCAGGTACGGGTCGTGGATGAGCACCCGCGCGCCGAGGGCGTCCAGCATCTGGGCGACGCGGTTTCCGACCGCTCCGCCGCCGACGAGGCCCACCGTGCTGCCGTCCAGTTCGATGCCGACCTCGCTGTACCGGTAATAGTCGCTGCGCCAGCGGCCTGCGGTCAGGTCGGCGTGGGTCTGGGGGATGCGGCGCGCGGCGGCGAGGATCATGCCGAGGGTGTGCTCGGCGGTGGCGCCGGCGTTGCGGCCGGGCGCGTAGCAGACGGTCACGCCGTGCTCGGCCGCTGCCTCGAGGTTCGCGTTGACCGGTCCGCCGCGGCCGATCCCGATCAGTTTGAGCCGCGGGCACGCCTCGATGACCCGGCGGGTCAGCGGCGCCATCTGGGTGAGGCAGATCTCGGCGTCGCCCAGTGCCTCGATCAGCTGGTCCTCGGTGCCGGACGCCTCGTCGACCTCGGCGACCCGGCCGAACGGCACCAGCGGCCAGTCGAGGGTGATCTCGGCGAACTCCAGGTCGCGAGGGGCCTGCGCCCGTACGGCGTCGATGAGGAGCCGGTTGAGGACGAAGTGGTCTCCGGCCGCGAGCAGGCGGGTGGTCATGTGGTGAGCTCCTGGATGCTCTCGATGGGCGTGTTGAACTCCAGCAGGGCGGTCTCCTCGCGGCTCAGGCGGATCTCGGTCAGCGCGCAGTTGCGCACGGACGGGAAGATCCGCCGGTAGTCGCGAAGCGGGACCCCGATCAGCTCGCACAGCGCGAGCCGTATCGCGGTGGTGTGCGCGACGACCAGGACCCGGTCGCCGGGATACCGGTCCACGAGGTCGTACAGGCATCCGGTGAACCGGCGTACCGCCTCGGTGGGGTCCTCGCCGCCGGGAAGGTGGTCGGCGACCGGGTCGGCGCGGAACGCCTGCAGCGCCTCGGGGAACCGTTCGTGCATCTCGGCGCGGGTCAGCCCCTCGGCCTGCCCGAAGTCCAGTTCCCGCAGCCGCTCGTCGACGTTCAGGGGTACGCCGATGGCATCGGCGCACGGGGCCGCGGTGAGCTGCGCCCGGGTCAGGGTGGAGGTCCACACCGCGGCGAAGCCCGCCTTCCCGGCCCAGGCGGCGAGCTGCCGTGCCTGTTCCAGGCCCCGCGCGGTCAGGGAGACGTCACTGATGCCCGCGTAGCGGTTCTCCGCGTGCCACTCGGTCTCTCCATGGCGGACGAGGACGAACTGGGTCATCGTGGCATTCCTTCCTGAGTCGACGCGGCCCCTCCGGACGCGGCCCCTCCGGGCGAGGTTCCCCCGGGCGCGATCCCTCCGGACGTGGCCCCTCCAGACGCTGCCCCTCCGGACGCCGCCCGCGTGCGTGCGTGGGCGGCCGTGGGCGCCGGCAGCCAGCCGCGCTGCTCCAACTCCCCTACCAGGCGCAGATACCCGTCGTCGAACCGGCCGGCGTGCGGGCCCGGGTCGATCGTGTCGCGGACCGCGACCATCTCGGCCGCGACCTCGGCGACGCGACGGCCGGGTGAGGCGGCCAGGACGGCGGCGCCGAGGGCGGGCTCGGGGTTGGCCGGCACGATCACCGGCCGCCCGAGGACGTCGGCGCGCAGCCGGCTCCAGTACGCGCTGCGCGCCGCGCCGCCGGTGAGGGTGATGTCGCCGCCGGTGGGCGCGCCCAGCAGGTCGAGGTGGTCGAAGCACAGGCGTTCGATGTACGCGACGCCCTGCAGGACGGCGGCGTAGTCGTCGGCCTCGTCGTCGGTGCCGCCGAGCAGGAAGCCGCGGGCGTCCGGCGCCGCGAACGGGAACCGCTCTCCCTCGGAGACCAGCGGGTACGCCAGGGCGCGGGCGGGCTCGTGCCCCGCCGCGAGGCGGTCCAGGGCGGGCAGGTCGCGGCCGGCGAAGTCGCGGGCGAGCACGCCGGCGCCGGTGCTCGACGCGCCGCCGGGCAGCCATTCGCCGTCCGGCGCGCGGTGCGAGTACACGGCGCCGTACGGGTCGCGCACGAGTTCGGTGGAGACGCCCTTCAGCACGAGCGTGGTCCCGAGCACGGAGTTCCACGAGCCGACGGTCAACCGCCCGGCGCCGAGCTGCGCGGCACAGCCGTCGGTCGTCCCGGCGATGATCGGGGTGCCCGCGGGGATGCCGGTGGCCTCGGCCGCGGTCGCGCACACCGTGCCGATCGGGGTGCCCGGACGGACGAGTTCCGGCAGCGTGCCGGCCGGCACCCCCAGCGCGTCGAGGACGTCCGCCGGCCAGGACTCCTCGATCAGGTGCGCACCGGTCTTCAGCGCGTTGCTCAGATCGGTGGGGACGGCGTGGCCGGCCAGCCGCCGGTTGACGAAGTCGACCTGGTGGGCGAGGCGGGCGGGTCCTTCGTGCCGGTCCAGCAGCCACAGCAGCTTCGGCAGCGCCCACGCCGGCTGCATCCGCCGGTACCCCAGCTCATCCCACACCGCCGCGCCGGCCTCGTCGGCCCGGCGGGCCTCCTCGGTGGCGCGCGTGTCGTCGTACATCAGGCCGGGGGTCAGCGGCGTCCCGTCGTCGTCGGTCAGGAGGATCGTCCCGGACGTGCCGTCGATGGCGACGGCACGCACCGCGCCGGGCGGTACGCCCTGAAGGGCCTGACCGCAGGCCGCCGCGGTGGCCCGCCACCACTGCTCCGGGTCCTGCTCGTGGCGGCCCGCCTCGCGCCGTCCGGTCAGCGGCTCCGCGCCGGCGCCGGCGATGCGGCCGGAGGCCGTCGCCGCGACGACCCGTACGCTCTGGGTGCCCAGGTCGATGCCGAGCCAGACCTCGTCGTGGCCGTTCACGCCGCTCCGCCGCGCAGGGTCGCGAGGGTCGGCCAGGCCGCCGCGGTGGCCCCGCGTACCTCGAGGAACGCCTCGTACAGGCGGGCGTACCGCTCGACGTTGCCGGGATCCGGTGCGAAGACGTCGCCGGGCCGGATGAACGCGTCGGCCGCCTCGCGCTCGCCGGCGGCCCGGCCGGTCGCCACGGCCCCGACGATGAACGCGCCGCGCGCGCCCGCCTCGGCGTCCGCGGTGCGCACCACGGGCACGCCGGTCGCGTCGGCGAGCATCCGCAGCCAGGCGGCGCTGGCGGATCCGCCGCCGCTGACCCGCAGTTCCACTGGCCGCGCCCCGGATGCGGTCAGGCAGTCGCGGATCACCAGGCAGAGCCCTTCCAGGACGGCGCGGGCCAGATGCTCGCGCTCGTGGTCGACGGACAGCCCGTGGAACGATCCACGGGCGCGAGGATCCAGGAACGGCGCCCGCTCCCCCGCCGGTGACAGGTAGGGCAGGAAGAGCAGCCCGTCGGCGCCCGGCGAACACCGCTCGGCGAGCCGCGACAGCGCCGCCGGGTCACCGCCGAGGTCCAGCATGCGGCAGGCCCAGTCGATCACCTGGCCGCCGGCGAGCGTCGGGAAGGCCCGCAGGTAACGCCGGTCGAGGGCCACGGTGAGGCCGGACGGGTCGCCGTCGAGCCCGGGTTCGTCCAGCACGATCTCGGTGCACAGCGTGGTGCCGAGGATGGTGCACGCCTGACCGGCGTCGACCGCGCCGACGCCGATCGCCGTGGTCGCGATGTCGTACGGGGCGAGGACCACGGGCGTGCCCTCGGGCAGGCCGAGCTCCTCCGCGGCGGACGCGGTCAGCCCGCCGACACGCCGGCCGTCGCCGCGCAGCTCGGGCAGCAGCGGCCGGGCCCACTCCATCCCGTACAGGGCGAGGAGCTCGTCGGAGTAGCGGCGTTCGCGGATGTCCATGAACGGCGCCGAGCCGTCCGACAGGTCCGCGACCACCTCCCCGGTGAGCCGCAGGAAGACCCAGCCTCCGCAGGTCAGGGAGGCGGCCGAGCGCGCGAGCCGGTCCGGGTCGTGCTCGCGGAGCCAGCTGAGGATCGCGTTCGGCAGGCCGGCGAAGGTCAGCGACCCGTTGCGGCGGAACGCGCGCTCGAGGACGCCGTCGCGCGCCCAGCGCTCGACGATCGCCCCGGCCCGCCCGTCGTTCCACAGGATCGCCGGCCCCGTCGGTGCTCCCGCCGCGTCGACCAGCCAGGACCCGTCGCCCTGCGCGGTCAGGGCCAGGTGGGTCACTGGTGTGTCCAGGCGTTCGAGCACCCGCCGGACGCCGCGGACGACCGCCTGCCAGACCTCGGCCGGGTCCTGCTCGGCGTGGCCGTGCGCCGGGCTCCGCACGGTGGTGTTCTGGCGTTCCACCGCCAGTTCGGCGCCGTCGTCGCCGTAGCCGACCGCTTTGATCATCGTGGTGCCCGCGTCGACGCAGACCACCGCCATGGCTACTTCCCTCCTGGTCTCATCATGTCGTCAGGCGCGGCCGTGAGAGGCGCGCGAGCGCCGGGCCACCGCGTCCAGCGCCACCGCGAGCAGCAGCACCGCTCCGGTGACCATGTAGCGGAAGGAGGAGTCGAGGTTGAGCAGGGTGAGCCCGCTGGAGATCGACTGGATGACCACGATGCCCAGCAGCGCCGCGAACGCGTTGCCGCGCCCGCCGAACAGGCTCGTGCCGCCGATCACCGCGGCGGCGATGGCGTTGAGGTTCACGTCGCCGCCGCCCGTGCTCTGGTTCGCTGCGGCGAGGCGGGCAGCGGCCAGCACGCCGCCGATCGCCGCGAGGGTGGTGCACAGGACGAACATCGAGGTGTACACCGCCTTGACGTTGATGCCGGCCCGGCGGGCCGCCTCGACGTTGCCGCCCACCGCGTAGATCGACTTGCCGAACTTGGTGCGCGCCAGCACGTAGTGCGTCGCCAGCACCAGCGCAAGGAACAGCACGAACATCCAACCCACGCCGCGGGTCTGGCCGAGGTACCCCACCGCCACCCCGAGGCCGGCCAGCAGCACGAGGCTCCGCAGCAGCAGACCGCGCAGCGACGCGGCGGGCAACCCGGCGCGCCGCCGCGCCCCGGCCCGCAGGTATCCGGTGGCGAACAGCCAGCCCGCCGCGATGACCGCCAGCGCGTACGACAGCCACTGAGGCAGGAAGTCGAGCTGGGCGAAGGTGACGAGCCCGGAGTCGTACGGGAGGTTGATCGCCCCCTTGGTGCCGAGCACCCACAGCTGCACGCCGAGGAAGCCGAGCAGGCCCGCGAGGGTGATGACGAAGCTGGGCACGCCGAGCCGGTTGAACACCTGCGCGTAGAGCCAGCCGATGACCGCGGCGGTCACCACCGCGGCGGGCACGGCCAGCCAGGGCGACAGGCCCTGATCGACGAACAGGATGGCCGTGAGCGCCGCCGCCAGCCCGCTCAGCGAACCGACCGAGAGGTCGATCTGCCCGACCAGCAGCATCAGTCCCACCCCGAGCGCGATGACGCCGACCGGCGCGCACTCGAGGGTCAGGTTGACCAGGTTGGTGCTGGACAGGAAGACGCTGTTGAGGGACTGCATCACCGTCCAGATCACCACCAGGCCCGCCACGACCGGCAGGACGCCGAGGTCGCCGCCGCGGAAGCGGGAGGCCAGCGCGCGCAGCCCGCCGGGTTCCACCGGCTCGTACGGCTCCGGCTGTTCGGGCTCGGCGAGCGGTGGCGCGGTGCCCAGGTCACTCATGGTCGGCCCCTTCCTTGGCGCCTGCGGACACGGTGCCCTCCTCGGCGGCCGCCGACGCGGCGCGGCGCGCCCGCCTCCTGCGCCGGGTGACCGCGTTGTCGGCGGCCCCGGTGATCGCGGTGACGATCTGCTCGGTCGAGGCCTCGACCGCGTCGAAGACCCCGTTGTTGCGACCGAGGCGCAGCACGGCCACCGTGTCGGCGACCGACAGCACGTCGTCCATGTTGTGGCTGATCATGATCACTCCGTGGCCGCCCTCACGCAGCCGGTCGATCAGGTTGAGGACCTCGGCGGTCTGGGCGACGCCGAGCGCGGCGGTCGGCTCGTCGAGGATGACGATCTTCGGGTCGCCGAGGAGGGAACGGGCGATCGCGACGGTCTGCCGCTGGCCGCCCGACAGCGCGGCGACCGGGACCGACAGCTTCGGGATCTTCGCCGACAACCTGCGGAGCAGCTCGCGGGAGCGGACCTCCATGGCGACGTCGTCCAGGCGCAGGGCGCGCAGCTCCCGGCCGAGGAAGAGGTTCTCGATCACGTTGAGGTTCTCGCAGAGCGCCAGGTCCTGGAAGACGGTGGCGATGCCGAGCTGCTGCGCCGCCGCCGGGCTGGGGACCGTGACCGGGCGCGAGTCGAACGCGATGGTGCCCGCGTCGGGCTGGTGGACCCCGGACAGCACCTTGACCAGGGTGGACTTTCCGGCGCCGTTGTCGCCGACGACGGCGACGACCTCACCCGCCGAGACGTCGAGGTCGACATCCGTGAGGGCGGCGACGGCACCGAAGGTCTTGCTGATGCCCCGCAGTGACAGCAGCGGGCTCGCTTGGGAAGGCGATGAGGACATGCTGATCCTTCGTCGATACGGCCGAAGCCGCCGGCTCCGGTCGGGTGGACCGGGGCCGGCGGACCGTCACTTGATGCCGAGCTTCGCGCAGGCCGCCGCGTACGTCGGGGTGCAGACGTCGGAGACCTTGAGGGCGCCGCCGGGGCCGAGCAGGACCTGGCCGATGTTCTGCTGGGTCACCACGGTCGGGGTGAACAGCTGGGACGGCGTGTTGAACAGCGTGGTCTGTCCCGCGGGCGGCTTGCCCTGCAGGAACTGGTTCGCCACGGTGGCCGCGGCCTCCGCCACGATCTTGATCGGCTTCGAGATGGTGTTGTACTGGTCGCCGGCGATGATCCGCTGCGCGGCGGCGAGTTCGGCGTCGTTCCCGGTCACCGGGGGCACGGGCGCGGCGGCCGCCTTGAACGCGGCGATGGCACCGCCACCGGTGCCGTCGTTGGCCGCGACGACGCCGGCGATCTGCCCCTTGCCGAACTTGCTGATCTGCCCGCTGACCCAGTCCTGCGCCTTGGCCGGCTCCCAGTTGGGCGTGTCGTACTCGGCGAGCAGCTTCAGCCCGCTGGGGTCGACGGCGCTGTGGATGCCCTTCTTGATCAGACCGGCGGCGGCGTCCGTCGGCGATCCGTTGACCTCGAGGATCCCGCCCTTGGCCTTGGTCTGCTTGAGGTGGTCGACCAGGGACTGGGCGATCGACGCGCCGATCTTCTGGTTGTCGAACGACACGTAGTAGTCGGCCTTGATGGCCGGAATCGGCCGGTCGTAGGCGATCACCGCGACCTTCTGCGCCTGCGCGGTCCGCACGATCGAGGCCGCCGCCGTGGAGTCCACCGGGTCGATGACGATGGCCTTCACGCCCTGGGCCAGCACCGAGCTGGCCTGCTGTTGCTGCTTGGAAGCGTCGGCGCCGGCGTTCTGGTACAGCACCGTGCATCCCGGGCACAGCTGCTTCATCTTGGCCTTGAACAGCGGCGCGTCGTACAGCTCGTACCGGGTCGAGGCGATGTCCGGCATGAGGAAGGCGACCTTGGCGTTCTTCGCGTCGCCGGAGCCGCCGGCTCCGGCTCCGCCGGAGTTCTTCGCGCAGGCCGTGGCGGCGGTGAGCAGGGTGAGGGCGGCCGTGGCCGCTGCGACCGTTCTGGTGCGGAACATTGTCACGTTCTCCTCCGAGAGTTCGGGAGCCAGGAGGCATGGCGGCCCGCGCGAACCGCCTGTTCAGGTGACGAACGAAACACCCGACGCCCGAACCATGTCAAGTATCTGAGAGATTTTAACGCCGAATCGCGTTAAGCAGCGTGAAACGAAGGCGCCCGTCAGTGTCGATAGTGCCGTTGGTGTCGTGTTTTGCATGCTCGCGCCGGCGGTCAGGCCTGTGTTACGTTCACATCGACATCACATCGGGGGTCGAGGAGCGCAGGTGGCAGAGGATGCGACGGCACCGGCCGCGAGCGACGCCGAGGGCGCGCGGGACCGGCGGGAGAAGATCCGCAGGCGCGTCGCGGACGAAGGGTTCGTGCACGTCAAGAGCCTCGCCGAGACGTACGACGTGAGCGTCATGACCATCCACCGCGACCTGGACGCGCTGCAGAGCGAGGGCTGGTTGCGCAAGATCCGCGGCGGCGCCACCGCACAGCCGTCCGCGATCTACCACGGCGACGTGCGGCATCGCCTGCAGGCGATGGCCGACGCCAAACGGCAGCTCGCCCAGGCGACGGTCGACCTCGTCTTCCCCGGCGCGTCGGTCATGATCGACGAGAGCACCACCGGCCTGGCCATCGCCGAGTTGCTGCCGGCGCGGGGACCGCTCACGGTGATCACGAACTTCCTGGCCGCGGTGAACCTGCTGGCGGACAAGCCGGGCATCGACCTCATCGGCCTCGGCGGCGCGTACTACCCGGCCTACGACGCCTTCCTCGGCCTGCGCACCACCGAGGCCATCCGGTCACTGCACGCCGACGTCCTGTTCATGTCGACGACGGCGATCACCAACGGCCACTGCTACCACCAGTCACAGGAGACGGTGGCGGTGAAGCGGGCGCTGATGGACTCCGCCGACCGTCGCGTCCTGCTGGTCGACCACAGCAAGTTCGCCAAGAACGGGCTGCACCAGCTCGCCCCGCTGACCGCCTTCGACCTGGTCGTCGTCGACTCCGAAACCCCCCAGGACGAGCTGGCCACACTGCGCGCCCGCGGCGTCCCCCTGCACATCGCCGGCTCCGGCACGCCCCCGCCCTGGTAGGCCCCAGGGCGAGGCACGCGCCGAGCGTCACTGCCAGGCGGCGGCGAAGTGCGCGTAGGTACCGTCATTGGTCGTGAGGTGTACCCACTGGTCGACGTACTGCTTGAACTCCTCGTCGCCCCGTGGCAACAGGTAGGCCTTCTCGGCGAAGGTGAAGGGCTTGTCGGGGTTGAGGGCGCACAGCTCGGGATGGAGCTTCGCCTCGTACTTCGTCTCGCTCGCGTCCGTGATCATGACGTCGGCCCGCCCGGCCACGATCTCGTCGAAAATGGTGTTGTTGTCGGCGTGGGTGATGATCGTGGCCTTCTTGATGTTCGCCGTGACGAACTTCTCGTTGGTGCCGCCCGGGTTGACGATCACCCGGACCCCGGGCCGGTCGATGCCCTCCAGGGTCTGGTACTTGTCCTTGTCGGCGCAACGGGCGATCGCGGCCTTGCCATCGGTGAGGTAGGGCGCGCTGAAGTACGCCTTCTGGGCCCTCGGCAGGGTCACGGAGACGCCGCCCATGCTCATGTCGCACTTGCGCGCGGTGAGGTCGTCGACGATCTTCGCCCACGTGGTGGGCACGAAGGCGACCTTCACCCCCAGGCTGCTCGCCAGGTTCTTCGCCATGTCGATGTCGATGCCGGTATACGTGCTCGTCTTCGGATCCAAGTAGCTGAACGGCCGGTAGTCGCCTGTGGTGCACACCCGCAGCACACCGCGCCGGGGCACCCCGTCCAGCAGGGTGCGGGCGCCGTACGGCGCGGCGGAGCCGGCCTGCGCGGTGGTGAAGACGGCACCGCCGACGGCGGTGAGGAGAGCGAGGGCCAGGGCGGAGAGTGTGGTGGTACGCCGCAAGGATCACTCCTGCTTCCGAGGTGGGGACGGGGCCGAGTCGCGCACCGGCGTCGTGCCGGGCAGGCGGCCGGGCAGATCATCATCACACGGAATGGGTGACTCCTCAGAGGGCCATCGCCCGCCGCATGGTCGCCGCTACCGGCATCGCCCCGGACGGCGACGAAGCCTCAAACCAAGATCAATTGCTACGACCGATGGACATGGCGCGGTCGACTCAGTGTCCTACGCCCGGATTGTCGTGCAGCAGTGCGGCCGCCTCGGCGGCCTCTGTGATCGCCCGGGTGGCGGCGCGGACAGCCCGTCCGGTCACACGCCAGGCGATCATGCGGAGTGCCGTGGGCGGGGCCGGGGGGAAGACGCCGAGCTGGCCGAGCATGGTGATGTCGTCGGGTATAGCTTCATGGCTCACCACCTTGCCGTCGCGGAGGCCGAGCACATGGATCTGCTCGAAATCGATGTCACGCCCGGTCGGGGGTATGGCCTGGTCGAGTGCGCCGTCGCGGTAGCGGACGAAGGGACCCGTGTGGCGGCCCCGCATGCGCAGCCGCACCCAGATCTGGTCGTCGTTGCGGGCGATTCCGAGGACCGGAAAGCGCAGGTCGCTGAAGGCGGAGCGCATCCACGCGCCCGAGGCGAGGACCCCGGCCGGGCCGGGCAGAGCGCAGGCCGGGGGTGCCACGGCTGCCTCGCGGTTGTGGAAGTCCTCGTGGACCACATCGGCGGCCAGTGCTGGATCACCTGCTTCGAGGACCCGGAAGAGTCCGTAGGCGAGTTCTGTGGAGTCCATTCCCATGGTGTGGCTGCCCCTCGTCGGCTGCGCGGTCGCGGTGAAGACGTGGGCCGGCCCGCGGGGCCGGCGGCATGGTCGGCCGCGTCCGGATGCGGCCGACCATAATTGAGGTTATAGCACACCTAATGAATTCATCGCGATAGAATGCGATCATGCCGGCCAAGCGCTCCTACGTCTCCCCGCTGCGCGAACAGTCCGCCGCACGGACACGCGAGCTGATCCTGCGTCAGGCCACGGAGCTGTTCGCCGAGCGCGGCTACGGGCGGGTGACCGTCGCCGACATCGCCGCGGCGGCGGGTGTTGCATCGAAGACCGTGTTCGCGAGCGTCGGGAGCAAGAGCGACATCCTGAACCGCATCGTCGACCAGGGAGTGAGCGCCTCCGGTTACGAGCAGGCGATGCAGGCACTGCTCGAGGAGCGGACACCGGAGTCGGTGCTGCGAGCGTTGGCTCATGGCACGCGGATGGGCAACGAGGGTCAGTTCACCGTGCACGAGGCGATCCGCAAGGCACTGCCCGTCCACGAGGACGGCGAGGCCCTGTGGGAGCGCGCCACCGCGGACTACCGCGACGCGCTGCACACGGCCGCCCGCCATCTGCACACGCTGCCTCCGCCCCCTACCTACTCGGTGAAGGAGACAGCCGACCTGCTCTGGCACTGGTTCGGACCCACCGGCTGGCGCACCCTCGTGGTCGAGAACGGCTGGACCTGGGACCGGGCCGAGGACGTCCTCTGTAGCACGGCGCTCGCCGCCCTCCGCTGACACCGCTCATGGGGAGGTGACAAGACGCCGCTCGGCCTGCTCGTGTATGCGGCCGACGGCTATATGCCCGCTCAGATCACAAGGCCGGACCGGCCGGTGAGGTGCTGCAACGGGCTCTGGCCGCCCCCGTACGAATCCGGGGAAGGCTGCGCACCGGTGTCCTATCCTGAGAGCGGGTGTGATGGAAACCGAGGACGGCGATGACCGACACCTACGACCCCACACGCACGGCGATCCTGCTGGTCGACCCGTACAACGACTTCCTCTCCGAGGGCGGCAAGATCTGGCCCGCGGTGAGCCATGTCGCCCTTGAGGTCGGGCTGCTGGACAATCTGCGCACCGTCGTCGCCGCCGGACGCGAGAACAGTGTCCACATCTTCTTCGTCCCCCACCGCCGGTGGCGGGAGGGCGACTACGAGGGCTGGGACCACCCCAACCCCACCCAGCAGCGCGTCCGACAGAGCCACACCTTCGCGTTCGGCACATGGGGCGGCGAGTTCCATCCCGACTTCCAGCCCACCGACACCGACGTCGTCATCAAGGAGCACTGGGCCCAGAGCGGCTTCGCCAACACCGACCTCGACTTCCAGCTCAAGCAGCACGGCATCACCCACGTCGTTCTCGTCGGCCTGCTGGCCAACACCTGCATCGAGTCCACCGGCCGCTACGCCATGGAACTCGGCTACCACGTGACGCTGGTGCGTGACGCCACTGCGGCGTTCCTCCCCGAGATGATGCACGCCGCGCACGAGCTGAACGGCCCCACCTACGCCCACGCCATCTCCACCACGGACGAGGTCGTCGCCGCGTTCGAGGGAGCCCGGGCCTGACACCTCTCAAGCCCCCGAAGCACGTCTCGCTCGCCCTGCTGAGAGGCCGGGCTAGGAGAGCGGGTTCTGGGTGAGCAGGTGTGCCTTGAAACCCTCTCCGTACGTGCTGGTGGGGGTGCCGCTGTAGTCGTTGATGAGCACGTTGCCCTGGCTGCAGCCCCACGCGTTCCAGGTCCAGGCGGTGTACCCGATGCCGTGCGCGTCCGCCCACGCCATCACCTGGTCGATGTAGTCGTGGGCGCAGGAGTTCTGGCCGATCTCACCGGCCTGCACCGGCACCTTCGCGGCGACGGGGGCGACCTGGCTGTCCCAGCAGGAGGTGTTGGAGCAGGTGTTGAAGTTGTAGGTGTGCCATGCGGCCATCAGGTTGCCGGTCGAGTCCGTCGGCTTGTAGGTCAGCCACTGGCTCAGGTCATTGGACCAGGCGACGCCTCCGAGCATGATCACGTTGGTCGCGCCGGTGGCGCGCACCGTGTTGACCAGGGACTGCATGCCGGCCACCTGGTAGCCGATGCCGGTGCAGGTGCCGCCGTCCCGCCAGCAGGTCCAGGCGGCGGTCGCGTCCCAGTTCGCGGCGGCGTCCGGGTAGGGCTCGTTGAACAGGTCGAAGACGACCGCGTTGTTCGCCTTGAAGGCGTTCGCGACGCCGGTCCAGAACGTCGGCGCGTACTGCGCGTCGGGCATCGGCTTCTGGCAGGTCGCGGCGGTGTCCGAGCAGCCCGCGCCCTGACCGCTGTACTGGCCGTGATTCCAGTGCATCTCGACGGTCGGCGTGATGCCGTTGGCGACCAGCAGGTTCACGTAGTCCTTGACGTTCTGCTGGTACGTGGCGCCGTTGGGCGTGCCGTCGGTGCCGTTCCAGCACTCCTCGTTCAGCGGGATCCGGACGGCGTGGATGTTCCAGGCCTTCATCGCGTCGACCGATGCCTGGTCCACCGGACCGCTGTCCCACATGCCCTTGCCCTGCACGCACGCGAACTCGCCGCTGGACCGGTTGACGCCCAGCAGACGGTACGTGGCGCCGGTCGAGGTGAGGAGGTGGTTCCCGGAGACGTGCAGCGCGGGTGCCGGTCCCCCGGTGCCGCCGCCGTCGTTGTCGGCCTCGGTGGCGTTGACCGTGACCGACGTCAGGCCGCTGGACGCCACGGTGATCGGCCGGGTGCCGTTGGTGCTGTCGGGGTCCTCGGCGGCACCGAGTTTCACGGTCTGCGGGGTGTTCCAGTTGGACGTGGTGAAGGTCAGGGTCGCGCCGCTCACCACCGTGATGTCGCCGTCACCGGTGCCCGCGGTGCTGGTGACCGTCACGTCGCCGGATGGCTGGGCGTTCAGGCGGACCGTGTAGCCGGCGGTCCCGCCCTCGGGCACGCTCACGCTCGTCGGGGAGACCACCAGGGCCTGCTGCGTTCCTCCGGAACCGGGGCCGGCGCACGACACGCTCGGAGCGTTGTCGGCGCCGGTGTAGGTGCCGTTGAAGCCGACGGTCCAGGTCGCCCCGGTGCCCTGGGCGGCGTTGTACGAGGCCGGGGTGACGGTGATGGCCGCACCCGCCGGCGTGGGCACCGCCGGAGACGGCACGCCGCCCCACATCTGGGTGATCACCTGGTTGCCGGGAAAGTCGAAGCTCAGCGTCCACCCGGTGAGCGGGTCACCGGTGTTGGTCACCGTGATGTCGGCACCGAACGCGCTGCCGTTGTCCCAGCTCTTGGCGTACGTGGCCGAACACGACACGGCGGCATGGGCGGCGGTCTGGACCGTGGCGAGCCCCAATACGGCGAGCAGTACCGCGACCGCGGCCAGCACGGCTCTGCACCACGGGCTCCGGTGGATCGGCATGGGCGTTCTCCCTGGCGAAAGGCGGCGAAGCGGCACGCGGTCCTGCTCCGGCGTTTGCGGGCGCTGGCAACGATCACCCGCCCCCGATCGCATCGCAAGAGCGCCCCGTCCTCCGGGCGCACGCACGCACGCCGACCTGGGACAGGACCGGGAACGCGGCTGAAACTTTCAGCCGCGCGTGCCGCGGCCACCGGCGCCTCCGGACGGCTCACGCCCGGCGAGCGAGCGCGTGCGGACCGGAGGCCTCATCGAGACCGGACGACATCACCGAGCCGCCGGGACGATGGCAGCGTGCGTCGACGCCGGGCCCTCAGAGGGCCCGACGTCGACGCGGGGGGGGAGGAAAGTCAGTGTCAGCCGTACTGGGGATAGCCGTAGCCGACGACCTGGCCGGTGCTGCGGGTACGGATCCGCACGGCGTTGTCGGTGTTGCCCTCGACGGTCTGGATGGTGCCGTTGTGGTTGTCCTTGATGACCAGGCCGACGTGGTCGATGCCGTCGATGCCTCCGCCGCTCCAGGAGAAGAACACCACCGCGCCTGGTTTGGGAACGCTTCCCCAGCGGCCCTGCTGCTCGAACCAGCGGGCGTGCTCCGGGGTGAAGGCGTCACCGCCGATTCCCTTGACGCCCGCCTGAGAGCCGACCCAGGTGATGAACATGTCGCACCAGCTCGCGTCGGCATAGTCGCTGATCGCCCCGCCGTCTCGCTGGACGCCTCTCTTGGCGAACGGCGAGGACATGAACCACTGGTTGTACTTGGTGCCCCCGGCGGCGGTCTCCGTGGTGCCGACCTGGGAGAGGGCCAGCTTCAGCGCGTCGGCGGCGGTGGGCACCTTCTGCACCACCTTGGGCTCGTCCTTGGGCCTGGCGTCCAGTCCCCTGCCGGGGATGGGCCACTGCACGGGCCGGCCTGCCGGGGGGAACGGGACCGCGGCATGGTCAGGAAGAGAAGCGGCGGAGGATGCCTCGGCCGGTCCGGCCGAGGTCAGAATGATCGCGGCGGCACCGGCCGTTGCGACGCCGGCGAAGGCGGGAATGAAGCGGAATGCGGATGGCGTTTTCTCGGGTCGGGGGACACAGGGCACGGGGGAACTCCTTGGCTTCCATGCCGCTTACCGGGTTAGCTGACGGGTTCGGGCGTGGAAGCTGCCCTACGGCACGAGGGGGCGTGCCGATTCACCCCGGGACTTCTGGTGGGTCCCCGGTTCCGCGGGGGCGCGGATTCAGCGGGTCGCCCGCAGGACGGGCGGCGTCAAAAGAGGGTTGGGGAATGGCCGCCATTGCGATGGCGGCGTTTGGGGGATCGTGCGATTTTGGATATGAACCGGCTCGGCCGAACTCGCCCCGGACACGCGTTTTAAAACGCGTCCTCGCCCGGGTCGACGTACCGGCCATCACCAGCGGATATGCGGGCGACGCATACGAGCGCCGCAAGAGTTATAGGAACATAGCAGGACAAAACACGCAGACGACACTAGGCATTTATGTGATCTGGGTCACTTAACTACCGAGATCAACGTAATGCAGCCCCACAGATGAGCATGGTGCTTTCTATATGGCATTGTGGGGCCAGAAATGCCAATTGTCACGATGATGCAGATGTGACGTCAGAGGCCACGTACCATCCGAGGGGCGCCGGGGATCAGTCGCCGACCTCCACCGCGAGCCGGGTCAGCTGGACCCGGGAGGTCACGTCCAGCTTCCGGAAGATGTGACGCAGGTGGAAGGCGACCGTGTGCGCGCTCATGAACAGCTGGTCGGCGACCTCGCGGTTGGTCAGGCCCTGGGCGACGAGCTCGGCGACACGGCGTTCGGTGTCGGTGAGGCTGGCCCAGCCGGAGACCGGCCGGTCGGCCCGGCTCCAGTGCCGGCGCCGGATGCCCAACCGCCTGAGCCGGCGGCGGACCCGAGCGGCGTCGCGGATCGCGCCGAGTGCCGAATAGGCCGCCAGCGCGGCGTCCAGGCCGGCGATGGCCTCCCCGCGTGTCCCGGGGCCGTCCGCCGCGAGCAGGCTTCCCAGATCCTCCGCCGCCGAGGCGCGGGCCCACGGGTCGGCGTATTCTTCGGCGGCGCGTCGCAGGGCGGCCCGATCACGGTCGAACAGGCCGCGCGCGTGCGTCGCGGTGACACCGACACTGTCGAAGACCGGGTGGTCGGCGGCCAGCCGGTCCATCGCCGAGACCACCCTCTCGGCGTGGGCCCGGTCGCCGAGGGCGAGCGCCGTCCGTACGAGCCATGGCGCCGCGGTCGGCTCGCCGACCAAGGTCCAGGAGTTCGCCGTGGCCTCGTCACAGAGCCGTACGACGGCCTCCTCCGCCGACGCGGGCCCGGCACGGGCGGCGGCGACCTGCGCCCGCACGAGATGGAACCCGGCCTCCGCGCGCGGCGATCCGTACTGGGACAGCGCGGGCCGCTCCGCCTCGGCGTACCGCCACGCCGCGCTCAGATCGCCGGCCCGCAGCGTCGCCGCGACCAGCACCGCCAGCGCGGACGACGTCAGCAGATGCGGCCCCAGGTCGCGCGTGCTCGCCAGGGCGGCCTCGGCCTCGGCGACGGCCTCGTGGAACCGGCCCGCGGCCAGGTCGAGGCGGGCGCGAATGACGCCGGGCGCCGCCGCCCAGGCCAGGTTCCCGGTCGTTTCGGCGTCCTCCCCCGCGGTCCCCATCACCGCGCGGGCCTCGTCCAGCCGGCGGACGTCGGTCAGCAGCATCGCCAGGATCATCCGGGGGTGAAGGCGGCGCGCCTCCGCGGACCTCGCCCGGCGTACGGCCTCACGGGCGAGCCCCAGTCCGTCGGTCAGCCGCCCCGCACCCCAGTCGGACAGGGCCAGCCGGATCAGCGCCCCGGTGATCAGCACGTCGCCGTGCCCGGCCGCGGCGGACACGATCCGATCCGCGTGGGCGCGCGCGCCCGCGTCGTCGCCCGCCCCTGCCAGCGCGTCGAGCAGGACCAGTTCGGCGTCGTCCCGGAGTTCGCGGGGGACGCCCTGCCGGCCGAGGACGGCGGTCGCCTCGGCCGCGGCCTCGGCCGCCCGCCCTCGGAGATACAGGAGCTCGGCGCGCAGACAGTGCAGCCGGAGGTACGAGGCGTGCGGCAACGGCCGGGTGAACAGCGAATCCACGAGTTCCGCGGCCTCTTCGAGCCGGCCCACCGCGGTGAGGACGTGAATCGCCGTCAGCGCCCGGGCGGGCCAGGCGGGCTCCCGGGGGTCGGTCAGCCGGAGGGCATGCGTGGCGAGGGCCGCCGCCGCTCGCGGGGAGGCGGGGATCACCTCGGCGACCGCCCGGTCGAGTGCGGTGAGCGCCCGGGCGTCGCCCGCCCGGATGCCCCGGATGAGGTGGGAGGCGGCGGGGAGCGCGGCCGTCCTGCCCCGTCCGAGCAGGAGGTCCCCGATCTGCCGGTGCAGCGCCCGCCGCACCGGCGCGGGCACGGTGAGGGCGGTGACCCGCCACACCAGGTCGTTCCGGAAGCAGAGTTCGTCCGGTCCGGCGACGAGGAGCCCCCGGGAGAACGCCTCGTCGATCCACGGCAGGAGGGCGGCCGGCGTGGTCCCCAGCAGCTCGGCCACGTCCTCCGGAGCGAACGACCGTCCGATGATCGCGCCGACGCTCAGCAGCTGACGTGTCGCCGGGCCGATGGTGTCGAGACGTCGCCTGACGTCGTCCTCGACCCGGCCGGGGAGCCGTACGGCCACGAGCCGGGCGTGCCCGTCGACGATCCGGACGGCCCCCTCGGCCAGCAGCCCGGACAGCAGTTCGGTGAGCAACGCGGGATCGCCGCCCGCCTCGCCGGCGAGGCGCAGAACGTCCGCGTCGGGAACGCCTCCCAGCACGTCCGTCGCGACCTGCCGCACGGCGGCGGCGTCGAGCGGGCCGATCGTGAACCGGACGGCGCCGTCCCGCTCGAGCCGATCGAACAGGCGACCGGCGTCCGTCGCGTGGTCCGTCGTTCGGCGGGTCAGCAGCCACACCACGCGAACGGCGGCGAGCCGCCGCGAGAGGGTCTGAATCGCCCTCAGCGCCGCCGGATCCGCCCATTGCAGGTCGTCGAGGCCCACCATGACCGGACCGGCGCCGGCGCGTTCCGCCAACGCGGACCCGAGCCTCTCGACGATCCACGGCCGCTCGTGCGCCCACCGGACCGGCCCTTCACCGTCGCAGCCGCCGAGCGCGGAGAGCAACGGCTCGAAGCACGTCGGCGGCCCGAACTCCCGCCCCTCCCCGACCAGCGTGGAGTACCCGCGCTCCGCCGCCGCCCGCGCCGTGACCGCGAGCAGGAGACTCTTCCCCGTCCCCGCCTCCCCATCGACGAGGAGAACGCCGGACCGGCCGGTGCCGAGAAGGCTCGTGACGGCGCACCACACGTGTTCGCGGCCCCGCATCACCTTCCCGTCGACGGCCGCCTCCACGCGCGACGGCACAATCGCCATGAAAGCCAGCGTGCTTCGCGGTCACGACAGGAGTCAACAACTGGGCCTTAAAGGACCGAGACCCGGGCGGGGGCGGGCCGCCGTCGCGGACAGGGAGGTCAGTAGCCGCTCGCCGCCGGGGCGTTCTGGGCGGCGTCCACCGGGATGTTCGCGCCGTTGACGGCCCTGGCGTGGTCCGAGAGCAGGAACGCCACCACCTCCGCCACGTCCTCGCCGCTCGGCAGCGCCCCGCCGGGGAACTCGCCCAGGAAGCGTTCGTAGCGCTCGGGTTCACGCTGCCGGAACTCGTCCCACCCGCCACCGGGGATCAGCATCGAACCCGGACTGACCGTGTTCACCCGGATCCGGTCCGTGGCCAGCTCCCGGGCCAGCGTGCTCGCCATGTAGATCTCCGCCGCCTTGGCCGCCCCGTACTGGGTGTTGCGGCTCGGCTTCCATCCGGAGATCGACGACACGATGACCACGTCGCCCCGCCCACGCGCCCGCATGTGCGGCACGCAGGCCCGGATCGCGTGCGCCGAGTGTCCGACGTTCAGCTCGAAGGTCCTCGTCCACTCCTCGGGCGTCGAGTCCATCAGCCCGCCGCCGAAAGCGTCCCCCGCGTTGGTCACGAGCCCGTCGAGACCGTCCAGCGCCTCCGCGGCCGCGTCGATGAAGGCCCCGAGTTCATCCGGCACGGTGACGTCGCACGAGCGCGCGAAAACCCGGACCCCGTACTCGGTCTCGATCTCACTCGCCGTCGCCGCCAGCTTCTCGGCGTTGCGGGCGCACAGCGCCACCGAACACCCCTCCGCCGCGAGCCGGCGTGCCACGATCCGGCCGAACCCCTTGCTGCCGCCGGTCACCACGACCGCGCGGTCCCCCAGCCCGAACGTCACTGCGCCTCCCTCGCCTCACCGCCTCATGAGGCGGCCGTTCACATCCGGCAGACATGATCTCGTGATCGCCCCGATCCCGGTGCGCCGGGTCGGCCGACCGGCCGGATCCCGGCGCACCGGGTCGGCCGGTCGCCATATCGACTTCCCGCGAAACGTCGATAGAGCCCTATACTCCGCGTCTATGGCGGATGCTGCGGTCTCCCCGGATCCCGACCTGATCCGCGCGTTGCGGGCGCTGTCGAACCCGATGCGACTCCAGCTGCTGGCGTGGCTGCGCGAACCCGATCGCCACTTCTCGCGGGAGGAGGCGATCGCCGACCCTGTCGAGGTGGGGGTGTGCGTCAGCCACATCCAGGCCAAGGCAGGGCTGGCCCAGTCGACGGTGTCGGCGTACCTGGCCGAACTGGAGCGGGCCGGCCTGGTGCGGTCGACGCGCGTGGGCAAGTGGACCCACTACAAGCGCGACGAGGAGCGCATCGCACGGCTCGTCGCCGACCTCGGGCGGACCCTCTAGACCCACGACGCCGTATGGCCGGCGTCGCCCCGCGCCAGGCCTCACATCGCGCACTCGGTGAACGGTGGAGCGCGATTTGGCGCTCATATCGTAATTCTGCGATACTTCGATGTGTTCTGATCGGTGATGCGATGAGGGAGAGTTCAATGGGCAGTGTCGACGGCCTTGATCTCGGGCAGTTCGGGGTCTACACCTTCGACTTCGAGCACCAGCCGGCCGCGCAGATGCGCGAGTCGATCCAGGAGCTCGAGGAGCAGGGATGGCAGGCGTTCTGGTTCCCAGAGCTCCTCGGGCGGGAAGCGCTCACCCACGCGGCCTACCTGCTCTCCTGCACCGAACGGATGCACGTCGTCAACGGAATCACCCAGATCTGGTCGCGCGGGGCCCGGTGGACTTACGGCGCCGCCCTCCTGCTCGCCGACGCCTACCCCGGCCGGCACGTGCTCGGCCTCGGCTTCGGCGGCGGGCGACCGGGGGTAAAACCCCTGGCGGCCATGGTCGAGTACCTCGACGAGATGGACGCGACCGAGACGCCCAACCCCGCCTCGCAGGTCCCGATCCGCCGCATCCTGGCCGCGTACGGGCCCAAGATGCTCGAGCTCGCCCGCGACCGCGCCGCGGGCGCCCAGACCTACCACGTCAACGTGGCGCACACCGCGCAGGCCCGGGAGATCCTCGGACCGGACGCGTTCCTGGCGGTCGAGCACGCGGTGCTGTTCGAGTCCGACCCTGGCAAGGCCCGCGCGATCGCCCGTGAGCACCTGCACCTCTACCTGACCACCCCGTACAACGTCGCGAAGTTCCGCCGGCTGGGTTACTCAGAGGAGGAGATCGCCGGTGGCGGCAGCGACCGCATCGTCGACGACCTCGTCTTCTGGGGCGACGTGGACACCATCGCCGAGAAGCTCCACGCCCACGTCGAGGCCGGCGCCGACCACGTCGCCGTGCAGGTGATCGGGGTCAAGCCGGGCCGGTCCGCGATGCCGCAGTGGCGGATGCTCGGCGACGCGCTCCTGCCCCGGAACGGCGGCGCCTGATCCACGGAGCGCTTACCGCCGGGGGCGAATGCGCTGGCGCGACGGTCACTCTCGGATACCCGATGGGCACTATCCGTCGATCGCCGATACTGTTACGTTTCGCATTGCCTCGACTACAAGTTGTGGCCGTCGGCCGGCACCACACCCGCACCGGCCGGCGTTCCCCCCGGCGACGTGGAGGTTGCGGAGGAGATCATGGAGGCGGTGACCAGCCGATTCCACCGCCTGCCGGTCTTCCTGCTGACCGCCGAGCACGAGCCGCGCGACGTCCCGCTGTGGGTGTACGAGGTGATCCAGGGCTACGTCTTTCCGCTGGAGGACACGCCCGACTTCATCGCCGGGCGCATCGCGCACGCGGCCGAGGAGTACACCGAGCGGATCCTGCCGCCGTTCTTCGAGGCGCTGCGGCACCTGGAGGACCGCCACCGCTACTCCTGGCACACCCCCGCGGCGTGGCGTTCGTCAACTTCTCGGTCCTGAGAGATCCTGAAGGATCGAGCTTGCGGCTAGAGCCTCACTGGCTGTGAGGTGGTCTGCCGCGTCTTGGCCGTCAGCCTGGGTGGGCTGGTAGTCGGGACGTGTGACTTCCGCCCCGCATCCCACGTGTCCTGGCCTCTTCGGGCCAGGACACGGGAGGCATTCCGGTCCGCGTGCGCAACGACGCCGCAGCCCCGGCAGATGAACACAGCTTGAGAGACCCGGTTGAGCCGATCGATATGCCCGCACTCGGCGCACTGCCTGGAGGACCATGCCGGGTCGACGAACACGACAGCCACGCCGGCCCGGCGTGCCTTGTAGACGATGAAGTCCGCCAACTGGGCGAAGGCCCAGGAGTGCAGGGCGACCCGTTGGGGCTTGCGGAGCCGTACCCGTTCACGGATCCCCGTCAACTCTTCGAGGGAGATGCCGCGTCCGGTGCGTTCAGCCTCGGTCACAATCGTCTTGGAAACGCAATGGTTGATGTCCTTGGCCCGCCGTGATTCCTTGCGGCGCTGTTTCCTCAGCAGGCGTTTGGCGGACTTGGTGCCCTTCTCCTGCAGCTTCGCCCGCAACCCGAGCTGCCGTCGGCGGTAGCGGTTCAGCTTGCGTCCGGCAGCCCGATGGCCGGTGGAGGTGGTCGCGATGTTGACGATCCCCAGATCCACCCCGATGAAGCCGCCCGGCTCGCCAAGCTTGGCCTCGGGCACCTCACACGTGGCGACCAGGTAGAACACGCCATCACGTTCGATGAGATCGCTTTCGCCCTTGCGGTGGGCGATGAGTTGTTTGAGCGCGTTCGGTGAGCAGGCGAACCGCACGCCCTTCAACCGGCCCGCCACCGTCCAGATCGAAACGGTCTGCGCGTCGTACTGCCAGCTGAGACAGCGATCGTCATACGGCTGCGCGGCCTGAGGCCGGAAAGTGATCGGCTTGGACTCGGCCTTGATCCGCCGTTTCGAGCCCTTCTTACCCAGGTTCCCCGCCCGCAGGTTGGCGTGCAGGCTGGTGTAGGCGTCCCGGACCTTCTTGATCACATGCTGGGCGACCTGCGCGCCCAGACCACGTTCCTTCAGCTCGGCATAGGTGTGCTTACGCAGTTCGTACTCACGGGGCACGCCTCGGGCGAAGGCCACATCAGATACCCAGCATGCGGCTTCGTTGACCGTGCGCAGGGTGTGTTTCAGCGCCGCTGCCTGCTCGGGCGTCGGCACCAGCTTGACCTGCGTCACGACCTTCACGGTCCGCGACGTTACCATCGCTTTACGTCACTGTGCCGGGAAATCGAACTCATATTCACAGGGAAAGCGCTTCCCTGCCACATTCGCACGTACCCGTGGGGCGACCGCTTCTGGTCCCTCGCCCACTCCGCCGACTCATACGAGCGCGCCCCACTGCCGATCGCCAAGGAGTCCACTGACAAGGAGCGCACCGCCAGAGCGGAGCAGGCAGCCCTTCAACGCTGTCGCAGCGCTCCGCCGCCACAAAGATCAAGATGCGATTCCTCCCGGACCTGAAGGCCGGGAGGAATCGCAAGAACACGCTGAACGGCCCGGGGTGACCGGCCCGGCCGCCGGATCGCCCCTGAGTCGACGCTCCAACGACGGGGCATATTGTCCGGATATGGGCATTTGCCGTCAGCGGGCAGTCCGGCGACCGGACGCCCTTCACGGGGGCCGCTGGTACCACTCGCCCCTGTGTCGACGCCCCGCCGAGCTCACGGACCTCCAGGTCCCCCCGGCCAGGCGGGCTCGTCCGGTCGAGGCGATCCGGCCGACGATCGATGCGCCGGGCGACGATCCCTGCGGCCATGACGCCCGGCGGCGTGCGGCGGGACCGCGAGGAGAGCTCAGTGGCCGCGCACGATGAACGGCCGGACGGCCTCGCCCTGCTGGATCGGGAACTGGCCGCGACCGTCCTCCGTACGGGCGCCTCGGCGGGGAGCATCTACCTGCTCGACGAGGACGAGCCGATGCTGAGGCTCGCCGTGGTGTGCGGCATACCACCCGAACTCGTCACGCCATGGCTGCACGTGCCGCTGTCCTGGCCGAGCCCGGCCGCGGACGCGCTGCGAGAGGAGCGCCTGGTGTGGATGGGCCGGCAGGAGGACATGGCACGCGTGTATCCACGCGTCGCGGCCACATGGCCTTACCGGCTCGCGCTCGCGGCCGCACCACTGATCGGCGCGCGCCGCCCCTGGGGGGCGCTGATGCTCACGTGGCCCCCCAGTCACCCGACGACCGCCACTCACCGCGAACGAAGCCACATCACCTCCCGTGCCCGGCGCATCGCCCGGCTGCTGGACGAGGCCGCCCGCCCCGCGGACATCCCCGACCGGCCACGTATCGTCCCGGTGTACGGCCGGTCGGCTGCGCGCTCGACGCGATTCGGCCTCGCTGCCGTCGACTTCGCCGAACGCCTCCCCGAAGGTTGCGTCGCCCTGGACCTCGAGGGACGCATCACCTTCGTCACCACCACCGCCGCCGAGCTCCTCGGTCGCAGCGGCGAACAGCTGCTCGGCACCCGGCCCTGGCAGTCGATGCCCTGGTTGGACGATCCGGTCAACGAAGACCACTACCGCGCCGCGTTGATGAGCCGCGAGCCGGTCTCCTACGCGGTCCTGCGGCCGCCGGACCAGTGGCTGGAGCTCGAGCTCTACCCTGACGTCAGTGGCATCAGCGTCCGCGTGACCCCGATCGACACGGGCGAGAAACGCCGGCCCACGCACCCGTCTCCTCCCGCCGACACGGACGCCACGGCCGCTCGCCCCGTCCGCGTCGGACGGCTGTACCAGCTGGTGCACCTGGCGGCTTCGCTGACCGAGACGGTCGGCGTACGGGACGTCGTCGACCTGGTGGCCACCCAGGTCCTGCCCGCCTTCGGCGCCGACGGCATGGTGATATCCGCCACCGAGGCCGGACGACTGAAGATCCTCGGTCACTGCGGTTACGACCCGGAGGTGATCGAGCGCTTCGACGGCCTGCCGCTGGACACCGACATATCCCCCGTCGGCCACGTCCTCGCCAACGGTGTGCCCCACTTCTTCGCCGATCCCGATGAGATGTCCGCCGCGTATCCCGAGCTTCCCTCGCTCAGCGGCAAGCAGGCATGGGCGTTCCTCCCCCTGATCGTCTCCGGGCGGCCCGTCGGCGGCTGGACCATCACGTACGACCATCCGCATCACTTCAGCGCCGACGAACGCGCCGTCCTCACCTCCCTGGCGGGCCTGGTCGCCCAGGCGCTGGAGCGCGCCCGCCTCTACGACGCCAAGCAGGACCTCGCCCATGGGCTGCAGCAGGCCCTCCTGCCCCACGCACTCCCCGCCATGTCCGGACTCGACGTCGCCGCCCGGTACCTTCCCGCCTCCCACGGCATGGACATCGGCGGCGACTTCTACGACCTGGTACGTCTCAGCGACACCACCGTCGCCGCGGTCATCGGCGACGTGCAGGGGCACAACGTCACCGCCGCGGCCCTCATGGGCCAGGTTCGCACCGCCGTCCACGCCCACGCCACCGCCGGGGCGTCCCCCGGCGAGGTGCTGGACCGCACGAACCGCATCCTCGCCGACTTCCGGACCGACCTGTTCGTGTCCTGCCTGTACGCCGAGCTGGACCTCGCCGAACACCGGATCGCCTTCGCCAACGCGGGACACCCGTCCCCGCTCCTGGCCGACCCCGGGTCCCGGGCGAGCGCGCGCATCCTCGACATCGAACCCGGTCCGTTGCTCGGCATCGGGATCGACGCCCCGTACCCGGTCACGACCCTGCCCCTGCCGCCCGGAGCGATCCTCGCCTTCTACACCGACGGCCTCGTGGAGATCCCCGGCGTCGACATGACGCAGAGCACCGCCGACCTCACGCACCACCTCGCGGACGCGGCGAACCTCCCGCTGGACGAGCTCATCGACGAGCTTCTCCACCGGGCCCGCCCCGTCGCCCAGCGCACCGACGACATCGCCCTGCTCCTCCTGCGGACCGCACCCTGAGCGAGACCTCCGGCGTCTCGGCCCGGAGCATGCCCCGCGGCGCTGTCGGTGGCGCGGTGCAGTATCGGGACGTCAGGCTTACGGCGAGAACAGGAGATTACTGTGGCGCTCTCGAACCAGCAGGTGGTCGACCACGCCTTTCTCAAGGGCATGTACGAGGACGGGTACTTCCCCGATCACGTCGTCGACAAGGGGAAGGCGATCCTGCTGAGGCTGTGCGAGCGGATCGAAGCGGAGCGGCCGTCGGATCTACCGGCGCTGTACGTGCTCACCCAGGCTGCGACGGAGGAGTTCAACGCGCTGGAAGCGGAGTTCGAAGCGGCCGGAAGTGAGATCGAGACCATTGCGCGGGAGCTGATCGCTGAGGATTTCTGGTTCGTGGCGTCGGCCTACGGGTTCCCGGAGGCCGACGCGGAAGAGCTGATCGCGGGCAGAGACTGGTGACGTGCCTCAGTGCGGCTGGAAGCTGCTGAAGATCGGGTCGAGGTAACGCTGGGAGTCCGGCCACTGGTCCGCCGGCATCCGGAAGTAGACGGCGAAGGCCTGGCCGCCGACGCGGAAGAACCGGTCCTTGACGCGCTCGACCCCGGTCGAGCGGTCGTAGGCGAAATCGAGGTCCGCCGCGGGGACACCGCGGTAGGTGACGGGGGTGACCGTGGCCTCCCGGTAGCCGGGGAAGGTCCCGGCCAGGTGGTCGCCCACGCTCTGCGCCTGGCTCTGCGGGTCGCCGTCCCACGATGTCGTGCTGATCTGCAGCAGGTATCGGGTCGTGGCGTCCTGGTAGAAGAAGTTGTCCCCGTCGTTGCGCCGGGACCAGGCGGAGGGCGCCGACACCGAGAAGCCGCTCTCGCTCCGCGTCGTCCAGTCCTGGGGGAAGGACGCCGCCGGGGAGACGGAGGTCGACCGGCCGGTGCTCGGGGAAGAACCCGAGTCCGGATTGGTGCCCTGCCCGAAGTCCGGAGCTGCGGTCGGCGACGTCTCGCGCGAGCCGCCGGAGGTGCCGGAGCGGTTCGCGGCGGTGGACGTGGTCGCGGTCGGGACCGTCTTGTTCGAGTGCCGGCCCAGCAGCCACACCGCGCCGAACGCCGCGACGATGAGGGCTCCGGCGAGCGCGCTCGCGAGCACCATCGCGGTGGGCCGGCGTGAGGGCTCCGCCGCCGCCACCGGTGCCGGCTGGGGCGCGGCGACCGGGATCGTCCACGCGACGACGTCGGGCTGGGTGCCCTCCGCCGAGGCGGCGAGCAGGCGCTCCGCCTCGGGCGCGGTCATCCGGTCCGCCGGTTCCCGGCGGAGCAGGCCGGCGAGGACCGGTGCGAGCGGCCCAGCGTTCCGGGACGGCGGGGCCTCCTCCGCGATGATCGCAGCGATGGTCGACACGGGCCCGGACCGTTCGAACGGCGACCGGCCCTCGACGGCGGCGTAGAGCGTGGCGCCCAGCGACCACAGGTCGGCGGCGGGCCCGGCGTGCGCGCCGCCGGCCCGCTCGGGAGCGATGTAGGCCGGTGAGCCGATCAGCACGCCGGTGCCGGTGAGCGTCGCGTCGCCCTCGATCGCCGCGATGCCGAAGTCGGTGATGACGGCGCGGTCGCCGTCGGCCACCAGGACGTTGCTGGGCTTGATGTCGCGATGCACGATGCCCGCGGCGTGCGCCGCCCGCAGCGCCGCGACCATCTGCCGCCCGAGCACGGCGACCCGCTGCGGTGGCAGCGGCCCCTCGGCGTCGATCACGCTCTGCAGGGACGGAGCGGCGACCAGCTCCATGACGATCCACGGACGGCCCTGGTCCTCGATCACGTCGTGCACGGTGACGACGTTCGGGTGGCTGAGCCGCGCGGCCGACCGTGCCTCCCGGATCGTCCGCGCGTGGCGCTCCTGGCGCTCGGTCTCGCTCAAGTCCGGAGGGAACAGCACCTCCTTGATCGCCACGTCACGGCCGAGGAGCTCGTCGTGCGCGTGCCAGACCGTTCCCATGCCGCCCTGACCGAGCCTGCTGAGCAATTCGTACCTGTCTCCAACGCGCATGGCCCGATCGTCCCTCCGTCCGGAAGAGTCCGCCAGATGTGAGACGGGAGCAATGGGTGGCCGGTTCACAGCTCCCCGTACACAAGTGGCGAAAATTCGCCCGTACGGCCGTCCCCGCCGGGGGTACTCACCGGATCGCGGCACGGACCCCCGCCGCACGCAAAACCCTTTGCGCGGCGCGGGGGGCGGCCCCGACACTCGTCGGGTGATCGACGACCGGTATCGGGACGGGCGCGCGGGGATCGACGCGGCGCTGGTGAGGCGCCTGCTCGCGGCGCAGTTCCCGCAGTGGAGCGGGCTTCCCGTGACACCGGTCGAGGTCGACGGGTGGGACAACCGCACGTACCGCCTCGGGGACGACATGACGGTCCGCCTGCCGACCGAAGCGGGCTATGCGCCCGCGGTCGACAAGGAACATCGGTGGCTGCCGGTCCTCGCGCCCTCCCTGCCGGTGCCGGTCCCGACGCCGCTGGCGAAAGGCGCTCCCGGCGAGGGCTACCGCTTCAACTGGTCGATCCGCCGCTGGATCGACGGCCGGACCGCGGCCCCCGAGCGCATCGCCGATCTGCGCGAATTCGCGACCGACGTCGCCGGTTTCATCCGCGCCCTCCAGCGCGCCGACGCCACTGGCGGGCCGGCGGCCGGCGCCCACTCCTTTTACCGTGGCGCGTCACTCGCCCACTATGACGACGAGACCCGCCGCTGCCTCGCCGCGCTCGACGGCCGTGTCGACACCGACAGGGCGACGGCCGTGTGGGAGACCGCCCTCGAGGCGCGATGGGCCGGGCCGCCGGTGTGGTTCCACGGCGACATCGCCTCCGGCAACCTTCTCGTCGATGACGGCGGACGGCTCTCCGCCGTCATCGACTTCGGCACCTCAGGCGTCGGCGACCCCGCCTGCGACCTGGTGATCTCCTGGTCGTTGTTCTCCGGCCGCAGCCGGCGGGCGTTCCGCACCGCCGTCGACCAGGACGCCTCCACGTGGGCGCGGGCCCGCGGCTGGGCGCTGTGGAAGGCCCTTCTCTGCCTCGCCGACGGCATCGACGTTGAACGGACGGCGGGCCATCGCCGCGTGGTCGACGAGGTCCTGGCCGACCACGCCGTCTTCGCCTGATCCCAACGCGGCCGGATCCGGAAGCCGCCGGGAGTCCCGGCCGGGAGCGCGCGTACGGGCCACGTCGGTGGCAGCGGTCTTCACCGCGTAGTCGCCGGTGACGCCGCTGAGCTGGGAGAACACGGCGCCGAACAACCCATCAAACCAACAATCGAAAGATCAATCCGGAACGCTGTTCCGGCCGTCCTCCTCGACCCGACCATGTGGCTGTCCGCCTCATCCGGTTGATCAAGGAGTTCCGATGTCCGAACAGTCGCGCCCGTCCCTCTGGAAGAAGGCGCCCCTGGCGGTGCTCGCCGTACTCGGCCTCGCCACTGGCGTCACGATCACGTCCGGCCCCGCTCACGCCGACACCGGGGTGACGGGGACCCTCGCCCAGGGGCCCGTGCCCACCTACGTCTCCACCAAGACGATCTACTCGGGACCGAGCAAGGCGTACCCGCCCGCGGGGACCGCGCAGGCCGGCAAGTCGTACGCGGTGCTGTGCACGACGGCTTCCGGTGCGAGGAAGCCGGGCACGGCCGGTCCGGTGGCGTACTCGGACGCCACCGGAGCCTGGGACCGGATCGCCGACCCGGCCAGTCCGGACCAGCCGATCGGCTACCTTCTCGACGCCGACCTCGCCCTGACCAGCGGCGGGACCAAGACGGACTGGACGAGCCTCACCGCCTGCCCCGCCCCGCCTCCGCTCCCGGAGGGCGACCCCCAGCATCCCGTCGTGCGCGCGCCGTCGCCCGGCTGGGACATCCCGCGGAACAAATGCGCGGCGGGGATCCTCGACCCGGGGCTGAACACCATCTCGTTCACCTCCGAGCAGACCATCGACATCGAGTTCTCGACCGCGGCTCTCGGCATTACCGGGATCGACGTCACGGACAAGGACACCGGATACGAGGACTCCGGGAACGCGTCCCCGGTGCTCCTCAGCACCAAGAACGGGCCGACGTCCTGGCGTTTCAAGGAGAGGGCCAACGGTACCGGGGTGACGACGCACACCTTCTCCGTGACCGTCGGCGGTGCCGTCGGCGGCAAGAACACGTCGGTCGAGGGCGGTGGTGTCGTCAGCAGCGGCGCAGGTGCGTCGCTGGAGCAGGGAGGCAAGGCCGACGGCGACACAAGTGAGGGCGACGTCTCCTGGGAAGCCCGGTCCATCGCCTGCCCGCCGAAGGCCTGAATCCCCGCCCGTTGCGCTTCGCACCGGCAGTCCGCTCATAGGCCGCCGAATGCCGATCGATCCCCCGCGGCCGTTCCACGCACACCGTCGAACGGCCGCGGGCTCCCCCCGATAAGGAGGCACACTCTCATGCCCGGACCGTCCCCCGGCGCGCCGCGCCGGCTCGGCGCCCGACTCACCCTCGCGCTCATGTTGCTGCTCGCCGCCGCCTTCACGGTGGCGGACCTCACCGTCGCACCGCCCGCCGCCCCGGCGACGGCCGCCGATCCGCTCTTCGGCGTCAACATGTCGTTCTTCGGCCCGGATGACGCGCTGGTCGGCCGGCCGGCCACCCGGGAACTGTTCCGCTCCTGGGGCGTCCCGATCGTACGGGTGCCGCTGCGGGACCACTTCGAAGGCAGTACGACCCCGGTCGGCGATGACCTGCTGCTCTCCGCCATGCACGCCGTACGGGACATCGGCGCGACACCGATGCTGATCATCCGTGGGCCCGGCTCCGGCCTGGCCGCCGACGACGTGAAGAAGACCGACCTGCACCTGCTCGACCTCATCCACCAGGTCTTCGGCGACGGCACCGCCTACCTGGAGTTCGGCAACGAGCCGGACCTCCCGGGGACCGACGTGCCCGTCGCCGACTACACGGCGGCCTGGAACACGGTCGTGCCCGCCCTGAAAGGCCGCTACCCCAAGGCCGCCTATCGCTACGTCGGACCCGCGTCCTGGCGGGTCGACCACGACTACGTGAAGTACATCGGCGCCTTCGTCGCCGGGGCCACGCCCGAGCCGGACTTCCTGTCCTGGCACGAGTACGTCTGCGGCGCGGCCACCGACGCGCACTGGAAGGACGCCTGCGACGGCCACCTCGGCAACTGGCAGACCCATGTCACCGACGTCGAGATGGCCGTCCAGGGGAGGATCGGCAGGCAGTTGCCGTACTTCATCTCCGAGTGGAACGCCGATTCCAGCGCCGCGAGTCCCGTCTACCGGGCGGGGAACGCCGGCTACCTCGCCGCGTGGACGGCCAAGGCGGTCGACCACCTGCGCGCGCTGCGGCCCGCACCGGCCGGGGCGATGATCTACACCGCGACGGACCATGGGAACTTCGGCCTGGTCACGGGTGCCGATCAGGTCACCGCCCAGGGCCGGGCGTTCCAGCGGGCGATGGTGGGCTCGTCCGCGGTGGCGCCGCCGAAGGACACGACACCATCGCCGAAGGAGACCCCCTCATCCGAGGGCGAGTCGTCACCGGGTTCGGAACCACCGCAGTCGCCGAGCAGCGGGTCACTCCGGTCACCGGCCGCCGAGTCACCGCCGGGCCTTGACTCGCCCCGATCACCGGCTCTCGAGTCACCGCGGTCGCCGGGCCCCGGCTCGCGCCGGTCACCGGGCGCCGAGTCACCGGAGTCGCCGGTCCCCGGTTCACCGCACGGCACCCCGTCATCGTCCGGTACGGGTCGGTCTCCCGGGACGCCCGGCGTGCCGCAGGCGGCCGGGAACCAGTACTACGTCGCCCCCGACGGCGACGACTCGAAAGGCGACGGCTCCCACGCACACCCGTGGGCGACGATCCAGCACGCCGCGGAGCGTGTGACGGTGGCGAGCGCCGGCGCGACCGTGCACGTCGCCGACGGCACCTACGCCGAGGCGGTGAGCAACACGAAGAGCGGGCACGCCGGCGGTTACCTGACGTTCGAGGCCGAACACCCGGGCAAGGCGCACATCGCCCCGAAGAACTCCGACGTGCCCTTCGAGAACCGGGGCGACTACGTACGCATCGTCGGATTCGACATCAGCGGCTCCGGAGGAGCCTGGAGCGGCATCCTCATCTGGGGCCGCCACAACGTCGTCCAGGGCGACCACGTGCACGACGTGCTGACGCACATCGCGCCGAAGGACTGCGACGGCAGCCCCGGCGGGCAGGGCATCGGCGACGACGCGTCGGCCTCCGACAACGCCTTCCTCGGTAACCGGGTCGACCACATCGGCCCCTATCCGACCGAATGCGAGTACATCCACGGCATCTATCCGTCCGGCGGCGGAGACCTCATCCAGAACAACATCGTGTACCGGACGTCGGGGAGCGGCATCCGGTTCAACCACAACGCGAAGGGCGCCACGATCGCCAACAACCTGTCGTTCGCCAACGCCGACCACGGGATCTACATCACGGGCGGCGACTCGACCGCCGACCACTTCGTGATCGACAACAACATCGTGCGGGACAACGCGATGTACGGGATCAACGTCCGTGACGACGCGAACGGCGCGCACAACCAGTACCGGGACAACCTGTTCTACCGCAACGGCAAGGGGAGGTACGGGCTGAACAACAGCAGGGAGTTCACGCCGCCGAACTCATCGGGAACG
Organism: Actinoallomurus sp. NPDC050550; assembly: GCF_040655075.1. NCBI lineage: Bacteria > Bacillati > Actinomycetota > Actinomycetes > Streptosporangiales > Thermomonosporaceae > Actinoallomurus > Actinoallomurus sp. NPDC050550. The sequence continues at coordinate 33,695 of NZ_JBFAJC010000053.1, forward strand.
CTCGACGCCGATCCACGGTTGGTCGACTACACGGCGGACGGTACGGGTGACTACCACCTGACGGCGTCCAGCCCGTGCGTCGACGCCGGAACCGCCACCGGCGCGCCGGCCGACGACCTGGACGGCGTGACCCGTCCCAAGGGCCGGGGTATCGACATCGGGCCTTACGAGTTCGTGGACCGCGATGGGCATAATGGTTCATCGTAACGTTCGGTTCGATCTCCGGGAGTGCCGTCGTTGACCAGCTTCGACCCCCTCGTGACCGACCCGGCGCCTGAGGTTGCGCCCGCCGCGAGCACTCCGGCGGTGACCTTCGACAGTGCGGGCGCCGCGCTGCTCGGCGTGCTCCACCTCCCCGCCGGTCCCGGACCGCACCCGGTCGTCGTGCTGCTGCACGGCTTTCCGGGCAACGAGCGCAACTTCGACCTCGCGCAGGCGCTGCGCCGGGCGGGGTACGCGTCTCTGGTCTTCCACTACCGCGGCTCATGGGGGGTCGGAGGTTCCTGGTCGTGGGGCCACGTGCTGGAGGACGCGGCGCGGGTCGTGAGCGCGGTGCGCGAGCCGGAGTTCGCAGCCGCTCACCGGCTGGACACGACGCGGACGGCGGTGGTCGGGCACAGCCCTGTCCGACCACCGCGTGCGGCTCGCGCGTACGCTGCTGGACTTCCTCGGCCGTCATCTGCCCCCGGGACGGTGACCCGGCCGGCGCCGGGACGGCCGCCTGGGCTTCACCGGCGGCCACCGGTCCGGCGCGTCCCCTGAGGCCGCGGCCGTACGCTACCGTCGTCCCGGTACCGGAAATTACATTCGCTAAATCAACATCCGGAGTCGCCGGCTCAGCCGCGCCTTACCCGCGAAGGAGAAGAACCTGTGGGCCAAGCCGGCAGCAGATCCGGCGAAAAGACCTGGACATTCCTGACAAACCACGCCCGCGTGCTGGTCGAGATCACCCGAAACCCCAGTTCGCGGCTCCGCGATATCGCCGCGGCCGTGAGCATCACCGAACGCGCCGCCCAGACGATCGTCACCGACCTCGAAGAGGCCGGCTACATCACCCGCACCCGGGTCGGGCGCCGCAACCACTACAGCGTCGACCCGACTCGCCCGTTCCGGCACCCGGCCGACGCGGACCACCGCATCGAAGGACTCCTCACCGTCTTCACCCGCCACGACGACGACCACACACCGGCCGCACCGGAAGCGCCGGAGGCCGATGAGCGGGGAACGGCGAAATGACGAATCCGCGGCGTCCGGCCGCGATTCCCGCACGCCTGCCCCGCCATCCGGCGACCGTCTGATCGGCCGCCTCCGCCGCTACGGCCGCCTTGGCGTCAGTCCGTGGCGGTGAACATGTCGACCAGGCTCTGCGGCGCGTCCTCGCCGAAACAGAGGACGAGGCCGGCGGCGGACTCGGCGGCGGCGGTCGCACCGCGCGGGAACATCGCCTGCTCGTAGGCGGCGAGCGCGGCCTCGGTGTCGCCGGGGTGCGCGGCGATGGCCGCACCGAGTTCGGCGGCGTCGGCCAGGGCGATGTTGGCGCCCTCCCCGGCGAAGGGCGGCATCACGTGGGCGGCGTCGCCGAGCAGGGTGACGCCCGGCACGCGGTCCCAGCGGTGGCCGACCGGCAGGGCGTGGATTCCGCGCGGGACGAGCCGCCCGTCGGCGTCGGTGACCAGTGCCCGCAGGCGCGGGTCCCAGCCGGCGAAGTGTTCCAGTACGGCGGTCTTCGCGGAGTCGGTGTCGGCGAAGTCGATCCGGGCCGCCCAGTCCTCGGGCGTGGACAGGGCGATGGCGACGTGGAGACTGCCGTCGGGCTCGCGGTGGGCGAGGAGACCCTTGCCCGCGCCGAGCGCGAAGAAAATGCCGCCGCCGAGGAGGGCGGCGCTGCCGGGGTGACGCGTGTCGGCGTCCAGCAGGTCGGCCTCGACGACGGTGATGCCGGTGTACTCCGGGACGGCGTCGGTGAGGAGCGGCCGGACCTTGGACCAGGTGCCGTCGGCGCCGATGAGCAGGTCGGTGGTGATGGCGGAGCCGTCGGCGAGGGTCACCTCGTGACGCCCGTCGTCGAGCGAACGGGCCCCGGTGACCCCGGCACCCCAGCGGACGGTGTCCGGGGGCAATGAGCCCAGCAGGAGGTCGCGCAGCCGACCGCGCTCGACCTCCGGGCGGCCGCCCTCGCCGTCATCCTCTTCCTTGAACCTGACGACGGCGTGCTTGTCGAGAACGCGGACGGCCTCCCCGCCGGGATGGATGATCGCGCGGAACTCGTCGTGGAGGCCGGCGGCCCGCAGGGCGACCTGGCCGGAGTCATGGTGAATGTCGAGCATGCCGCCCTGCGTGCGGAGCTCTGGCGAGGTGTCGCGTTCGTACACCGTGGCCGGGATGCCGTTGACGTGCAGGATGCGGGCGAGGGCGAGGCCGCCGAGACCGGCGCCGGCGATGGCGATGGGGTCATGAGTGCTCATGCCCGCACTGTAACGAACACGTTCGTCGCGAACAAGTTCCTAACGAACATGTTCGCCAACCCCGCGTCGCGCACCCGCCGACCAGGACGCCGCACACCTCGACCGGCGCGCGGATCAGCCGCCTCCCCGGCCACCGGCCGCAAGTTTTGCCCATCTGACGCGATATCTACTCAAAACAGAAAAACTTCTCCTTCTGGGCGGGCAGGGCATTTAGTGCGTACGGATCGGCACAGAGGGGGCGTGCCGGATGCTGATCACGGCATTGGTTACACCTGTGATGATCCCGATCGCCGCGCTGGTGCTGGTGCTGGCCCTCGCCAAGCTGGAGCGGGTGCTCCTCGACGGCGGTGACCGGCCGGTGCCCGCCGGCGACGAGCAGGGCGGGTCCGCGGAGGGCGCCCCGTCCTGACCCGACCGATCGCTCAGTCGCATGGGCGGTCTCGGGTAGCCCTCCGTCTTTGTCCTGCTGAGCGCTTTCGGGGCGGCCGCAGCCGACGCGCGGGAGAGAATGGGCGCGTGGAAATCTGGATCAACCCTCGCTGTTCGAAATGCCGGTCCGCCCTCTCCCTGCTGGACGAAGAGGGCGCCGAGTACACCGTGCGGCGCTACCTCGATGAGCCGCCCACGCGGCAGGAGCTCGAGGAGGTCCTGGGGCGTCTCGGCCTCGAGCCCTGGGACATCGCCCGTACCGGCGAGGCCGTCGCCAAGGAGCTGGGCATGGCGTCCTGGGGGCGGGAGCCCGCATCCCGCGGCCGGTGGCTCGACGCGCTGGCCGAGCATCCGATCCTGATCCAGCGGCCGATCATCACGGCCGACGACGGCACCGCCGTGGTCGGCCGCTCCCCCGAGGCGGTCAGGTCCGTCCTGGAGTGAGCGGAACCGGGGTCCGTGCGCCCACCCGCACGGACCCCGGCCGACCGGCTCAGAAGTGGATGTAGTTGCCGACGCTGCTCGCGCTGATCGTGCGCGTGTCGTAGTTGTGGCCGCTGAGGTAGTTGTACTCCTCGACCAGGATCGTGCCGTCACTGTTCACGCGGGCGACGTACGCGACGTGGCCGTAGGTCCCGGTGTTCCACTGGGCGACGGCGCCGACCTTGGCGGTGTGGTCGACCTTCACCCCGGCGGACGCCGCGGCGTTGTCCCAGTTGATGGCGTTGCCCCAGTGCACACCCCCGTAGGAGTTGGTGAAGTCGACGCCGAGGCGCTGGCGGACCCGCCAGGCCGCGAAGGAGACGCATTCGCGCTTGTAGAAGAGCCAGGGATCCGCGTCGCTCCATGAGTCGGACTTGTACGGGTAATCGTCGGTGACCGTCTGGATGCACGGGGGTGCGACGGTGCCGTCCGAACCCGTGTAGATGTAGGCGTCCGCGACATACCCGGTCGGGCTCGTGATCTTGTCCCACACGCTGCTGGTGCCGTACGTGCCGGTGACCGTGGTCCCGCGCGTCTGGCAGGTGATCGTGACGCCCGCTCCGTCCGCGACGGTCCCCACCGAGCCGTAGCCGGTGCCGGCGCCGGAGCGCACGGTCAGGGCCGTACCGCTGGTGTTGACCGTGCCGGTCGCCGCGTTCGCCGTCGAGACGCCGAGCACGATCGCCACCGCGCTCGCCCCGATCGTCAGGCCGCTTCGTCTGATCCAGGCCACATCAGACCCCTTTCTGGCGGAGGATCCGAGCCTGACGGTAAGTGAACAACCAACGGGCCATAAGCGGGGAATGTGACAAAGCAACGCGCCACGGTTGGTAAACCGAATGCTCGTGGTAAGCGCCCGAGTCCCGTCCGTACGGTGCCGGCGCGGTCACCCGGCGGTGAAGTGAACGCCGGAGAACCGGGTCCGCCACTTGGTGACCTCGGTGGCGACGGTCTCCGGCTCGACGTCCGGGTCGAGGCCGCGCGCGATGAACGAGGCCAGCACCGGCATGTCCGCGTCGGTCATCCCGAGCCGGACGATCTCCGGGGTGCCGACGCGGAGACCGCCCACGTCGCCGTCGACCGGCGGCGTCGGAAGGCCGATGCCGCAGGCGAGGAGGTTCGCCCGGCGCAGGCGGCGCGCGGCCCGCTGCCCGCCGCCGGGCGTACGGATCGCGAACTGGTGCGACCGGGTCGCGCCCCGCTCGGCGGCGAAGAGCGGCACGCCCAGCGCCGTGAGCTCCGTGGCCAGCCTGCGCGCGGTCGCGACCATGGTCTCGGCGTACGCCCGCCCGGCGACCTTCCAGTCGAGCATCGTCACGGCCAGCGCGGCGGTGCGTCCGGCGTCGAAGTTGGCGGTCAGGCCCGGGTAGGCGATCGCGTCGAGGCGTTCGGCCAGCTCGGCGTCGTCGGTGACGATGAGCCCGCCCGCGGGGCCGCCCAGGCTCTTGTAGGTGCTCATGGTGATCAGGTGCGCCCCTTCGGCGAGAGGCTGCGGCCACACCTGACCGGCGATCATGCCGCACAGGTGGGCGGCGTCGAAGAGCACGTGAGCGCCGACCGAGTCCGCGATCTCCCGGACGGCGGCGATCGGGTGGTGGAACAGGTTGAGGCTGCCACCGATGGTGATCAAGGCGGGACGCGTCTCCTCGGCCAGCGCGCGCAGGGCGCCGACGTCGACCGTGTAGCCGTCGGCCTCGACGGGCGCCGGCACCGTGGTGAGCCCGTACAGCCCGGCGGCGCCCGGACCGTGGTGGGTGACGTGCCCGCCGATGCTCGGCGGCGGCGCGATGATCGTGTCACCGGGCCGGCAGGTCGCCATGAACGCGTAGAGGTTGGCCAGCGCACCCGACCCGACCCGGACCTCGGCGTAGCGGGCCCCGAAGACCTCCGCCGCGAGCTCGGCCGCGACGACCTCGATCTGCTCGATCGCCTCCAGACCCGTCTCGTACTTGTCGCCCGGGTAGCCCAGCGACGGTCGGGAGCCGAGCCCCGCCGACAGGAGCGCCTCGGCCCGCGGGTTCATGACGTTGGTCGCCGGGTTAAGGTTGATCGACTCGACGTCGTGGATGCGGTGGTTCTCGGCGGCGAGCCGCTCGATCTCCGCCAGCACGGCGGGAGCCGACCGGTCGGCGACCGACTCGGACACGGCCCGGACCCGCTCTTCGCTCGGTGCCGGAACCCAGGGACGGAACGCGAGGGAACGAGCCATCGGGTGCTCTCCTGACCGTACGAGGTGGCCGCCGGCGTGCGCCGGCCGTACGCCGCGACGGTAGATCGCCATCGCCGCCCGGCGCATCGGACGTACGCCCTGACCTGCATGCCGCCTTTCCTACACTTGTAGGAACGCAGCGGCTCTGCCCGTAAGGGGGTCGTGCTGTCACCCCGGCGGTCACGGGACGGTACGGCAGGGGCCTGAACGGCGACGGCCGCGCTGCCGGCCATCGCCGCGCGGGCGGGCCGCCGTGAGCCGGGGCATGTCGTGACGGGAGGTGGCGGTGGAGCCGAGCGGTGGACTCCAGGCGGAGCTCGACGCGCTCGCCGCCCGCATCGGGCACGGCGTGTCCGTCGACGACCCCGAGGGCCGGCTCGTCGCCTACAGCGCGCAGGACGCCGGCGCCGACGCCGCGCGCGTCACCTCGATCCTGTCCCGGCAGGTCGCTCCGGCGATCCAGGACTGGCAGAACCGGCACGGCATCGCCGAGGCCACCGGGCCGGTGCGGATCCCCGCCAACCCGGACCTGGGCATGGCGCCGCGCGTCTGCGTACCGATCCGCAAGGATCAGCGGTGCCTGGGTTACCTCTGGGTGCTGGAGCCTGGCGATCCACTGGACGACACCACGATCGCCGCGGCCCTGCGCTGCGCCCACGACCTCGCCGACGTCCTCGCGCGGCGACCCGGTCCCCCGCTCGAGTGGGACGTGGACGGCCTGGTCCGGCGTCTCCTCGGCGAGGACTCCGGCGCCGACGTCCGCGACCGCTTGGCCGCCGCGATCCCGGCACTCGTGGGCGCCACGATCCAGGTCTGCGCCGCCGTGCCGTACCGGCCGGGCGAGGAGAGCGTCGCGGCGCTCACCTCGGCCGACTTCCAGCGCCTCACCGCCTCGATGTCCCCGGCGCTCCGCCGGCACCCCGCGTACGTCGGCTCCTTCGTCGGCGCGACGCACGTGGTGGCGCTGTTCCGCCATCTTGGGGATGAGGACGCGTGCGACGCGCTGCGCGCGGTCGGCGAGGTGACCGAGGACGCGACGGCGGCGACCAGGACGCGGTTCGCCGTGGGTGCCGGCGAGCCCGCGCCGTACGCCGCCGGCACGGCCCGCGCCGCGTACGCGCAGGCGCTCGCGGCGGCCGAACTCGCCGTGCTGGATCCCGCGCTCCCGAAGCCGCTGTGCTGGTCCGGGCTCGGGCCCTACCGTTCCCTGCTGCGCGCCTCGCCGCCGCCCGCCGACGACGTGCTCTCCCCGCTCGACCGGGCGGGAGGCTCGGGCGGCATGCTGGCACGGACCCTGGAGACCTACCTCGACCTGGGCGGCGACGCGCAGCGCACGGCCGCCCGGCTGCGGCTGCACCGCACCAGCCTGTACTACCGGCTGAACCGCGCCGCCGACCTGCTCGGCGCCGACCTCGCCGACGGCCTCGTCCGCCTGGAACTACATCTGGCCTTGAAAGGCCGCCGCCTCGCCCGCCGCACCCTCACCTGACCCCTTGGCCCGCCCGCACCTTCACCTGACCGCCCCGCACACTCGCACCCTCACCTGACCCTTCGCACGCCCGCGGCCGGGCCGCCGCTCAGGCGAGGCGTCGCTGCCAGGGGCTGGTGGTCGCGATCGGCTGCGGGGTGCGGGCGATCTCGGCGCGGTGTTCGCGGGGGCTGATGCCCCGGACCCGCTTGAACGCGGTGCTGAGTGCGAACGAACTGCCGTAGCCGACCCGCTCGGCGACCTGGCCGATGGTGAGCTCCGGGTCGCGCAACAGGTCGGCGGCGAGCGCGAGACGCCAGGAGGTGAGGTAGGCCATCGGCGGCTCGCCGACCAACTCGGCGAACCGGCGTGCCAGCGCCGCGCGGGAGACGTTGGTCTCGACGGCCAGCCTGGCGACGGTCCAGGGGCGCTCCGGGGCGTCGTGCAGGAGACGCAGGGCGGTGCCGACGACCGGGTCGCTCTGCGCGCGGTACCAGGGCGGCGGGTCGGCCTCGGGCCGGGAGAACCAGGTGCGCAGGGCGGCGATCAGCAGCAGGTCGAGGACCCGGTCCAGGACGGCGTCCTGACCCGGCTCGTCCTTGACGACCTCCGAGGCCAGCAACGGGACGAGCGGGCTGTCCCAGGCGTCGTACCGGAGCACGACGAGTGGGGGCAACGCGTCCAGCAGCGGGCGGCAGATCTCGCTGAGCACCTGGTAGGTGCCGGTGATCAGGATGGTCGCGCCGTCGTCGGTGTTGCCCCAGGTGCGGATGCCCAGGCTTGCCAGCTCCGACAGCTCTCCTCCGTCGGGGGCGGTGCAGCGCTGGCCGGGGTGGATGACCGCCTGCGGCGCCGTGGCAGGGTCGTCGGCGAAGGTGTACGGGTCCGGTCCGCGCAGGATGGCGACGTCGCCCGGATGCAGCTCCGTGGCCGCCCCGCCCTCGGGGATCACCCACGCCGTGCCCCGGACCACGGCCACGAGGGTCAGCGGCGCCTCATCCTGAACGCGCAGCGACCAGGGCGGCACGAGCGACGAACGGAGCAGGAACGCCCCCTGCGCGCGGGGGCCGTTGAGCAGACCGGCGACGACGTCCACGGCCCGACTGTAGACGATTGAACATGAATTAAATAGCTTCAGCCATGTTGGGTCTCACTCTCGCGGCCTTGAATTGAGCCATGACACAGATCACGCGAGATGGCGAGACGATCCTGGTCCTGGGCGGCACGGGCAAGACGGGCCGACGGGTCGCCGAGCGGCTCAAGGCGCGCGGACTGCCCGTACGCGTCGGTTCCCGCTCGGGCTCACCCCCGTTCGACTGGACCGACCCGGGCACCTGGGCGCCCGCGCTCGACGGCGCCGCGGCGGCGTACCTCTCCTACCAGCCGGACCTGGCCGTGCCCGGCGCGGTCGACGCGATCCGCGGGCTCACCGAGACCGCGCTGGCCGGCGGGACACGGCGGCTCGTGCTGCTGTCCGGCCGGGGCGAGGAGGAGGCACAGGCCTGCGAGAAGGCCCTGGCCGACGCGGGCGCCGAGTGGACGGTCCTGCGATGCGCCTGGTTCGCCCAGAACTTCAGCGAGGGCGAGCTGACGGACCCGGTCCGGGAGGGCGAGGTCGTGCTCCCGGCCGGCGACGTGGGCGAGCCGTTCGTCGACGTCGACGACATCGCGGACGTCGCGGTCGCGGCGCTCACCGAGGACGGGCACACCGGTCAGGTCTACGAGCTGACCGGCCCCCGGCTGCTGACGTTCGCCGACGCGGTCGCCGAGATCGCCGAGGCGACCGGCCGCGACATCCGGTACATCTCGGTCGCCCCTGACGCCTTCGCGGCCGGCCTGCGGGCCCAAGGCGTGCCGGCCGAGGCCGTCGACCTGCTGACCTACCTGTTCACCACGCTGTTCGACGGCCGCAACGCCCACCTGGGCGACGGCGTCCAGCGCGCCCTGGGCCGCCCGCCCGCGGACTTCCGCGACTTCGCCCGCCGTACCACCGCCACCGGCATCTGGAACGGAGCCGAGCAATGAGAGTTCTGCAGACCACCCTGCTGTTGGCGGGGACCGTCACGACCGGCCTCATGGCCGGGCTGTTCGCCGCCTTCGCGTACGCGGTCATGCCCGCCCTGCATCGCGGCGGTGACCGCACGTTCGTCGAGACGATGCAGAACATCAACCGGGTCATCCTGAACGGCTGGTTCATGTCCTGCTTCCTCGGCTCGCTGGTGTTCCTCATCGGCGCGGCCGTGCTGGCCTGGCGCGGTCACGGGCGGCCGGCGCTGCCCTGGATCGTCGCCGCCCTGGTCCTCTACCTGGTGATGTTCTTCGTCACGAGCGGGATCAACGTCCCCCTCAACAATCAGCTCGACAAGGCCGGGGATCCGCGCCACATCGCCGACCTGGCTGCCGTGCGCCATCAGTTCGAGGGCCGCTGGGTCGCCTGGAACATCGTCCGCGCGGTCAGCAACCTCGCCGCGTTCGCCTGCCTCGCCTGGGCCCTGGTCCTGTACGGCGCGCACCGCGACGACCCGCGCCCCGCCGGCCGGCACACGGGATCGGCCGCTTCGATGCACCACCCGCCCGCTCCCTACGATGTCCGGCCGGGCGGCGGCCCGTACGACGCCGGGCCGCCACCCGCCCCGTACGGCCCCGGTCCGAGACTCGGCCCACGTTGACGACGTCATCGCCGCGGGCCGGTTCGGCGGGCCCCCGAGAACCGTGGCAGCTCGCCGCCGTCACTCACCGCCGGGCGCGTACGGGAGACGCGCCCGGCGGTTCCGACCGCGGACCGGGAGGAGACGCCCAGCGATCGCCTTCGAGTTCCCCGCCGGTCCGCGGCGGCTCGGGCGTGAGGGGTGGGTGTGCGGCGGGGTCGTGCGGGCCCTCGTGCGCCGACGGCGAAGACCGCCCGTGAGACGCTGTGTCGCGGCGCGCAGGCGGGCGGGTCCGTGCCCGCCTCGCGGACCGTACGAGCTGGGAGGAACCACGGATGGACCGGCAGGATCTCCGGACGCGGTTCGTGACGCTGACCACCGCGCATCTGGCGGACGCGTGCATCCGCGCCGGTCTCCCCGTGCGCTGCGCCCCGGCGCCGATGAGCGCCGTCGAACCCGGAGACCGTCTGCTGGGGCGTGCCTGTCCCGCCCGTCATCTCGGCAGCGTCGACGTCTTCCTGGAGGCGTTCGAGATGGCGGAGCCCGGTGACGTGCTGGTGGTCGACAACGGCGGGCGTCTCGACGAGGCGTGCGTCGGTGACCTCGTGGTCCTGGAGGCCGAGGCGGCGGGCCTGACGGGCATCGCGATCTGGGGCCTGCACCGCGACACCGCCGACATCCGGGCGATCGGGCTGCCGGTCTTCAGTCTGGGCGCGATCTCGACCGGTCCGCTCAGCCTCCGCGACCGGCCCGCCGGCGTGCTGGAGTCCGCGGCGGTGGGCGACCACGTCGTGAGCCGCGAGGACCTGGTCCTGGGCGACGACGACGGGGTGCTGTTCGTGCCGGCCGCCGAGGCCGAGAACCTCTTCGCGATCGCCGAGCGGATCCGCGACACCGAGCGGGCGCAGGCCGACCGGATCCGCGCGGGCGCCTCGCTGCGCGAGCAGGTGGGCTTCGCCGCCTACCTCGCCGCGCGCCGCGAGAACCCGTCGCTGACCTTCCGCGAGCACCTGCGCTCCGTGGGCGGCGCCATAGAAGAGTGACTGCGCCCGGCAGACACTGGTCGCGGCGCCGGAAATCGGGGGTGAAGCAGGCACAACGGCGGCGTAACCGTTGGGGAACGGCCTCAAGACTCCGGAATCCGCCTATGCAACGACGGTTCGCAGCCCGCGCCCACATTCCCCTGCTGGCCTCCCCGGCCGGAAGCTCCCACAATGACGCGTCAGTCTCGCGAGCTCTGCATTGCGACTCCGCCGCGACGTACGACACCCAGCTGCGGAACGCGCGGGACGACCGCGCGTCGGCCGGATGCCGCTGCGGTTTCTAGTCGTGCACCTGCACTCACGGTGTAGCGAACTGGTGGAATCTGGTGTTCAGGAGTGCGCATGATGTGTCTGCGAGTGACGATATGGTTGCGGTATGAAGCTGACGAGGGCGGCGCGAGCGTGCTTGTGCGCCCGCCTGTATGGCCGTCGTTCAGCGCGGGACCGTGCCTGCACGGCGGTAGGGGCGGCCCGGCATGGCTGATCTGCGTTCCATTGAGGCGCCGTTCGTTGCGCTCGGGCCGTCAGGGGTCGCGATCCGTGACCGGCTCAAGGGCTTAACGCGGCAGGATGAGAAGGTGCTGCGGCTGGTGGGCGATCACCTGGCTTCGCTGGCCTCCTCCGATCTTAAGGCGCGGTGCGCGGCGGGGCTGGATCACGACACCGATCAATGGGCGGAGCGCAAACGGGCGTTAACAGACGAGTCGTCGTCGCGCTGGGCCGGTTCGATCACCAAGGCCACTCATCACCAGTGGGCGCTGGCGCGGCGCGCTCAACTCGCCCACATTCACACCCTCCAAGCCGCGGTGCGCACTATCACGCGCCGCCTGTCCTTGCCGGTCGGAGAGAAAGGCTCAAAGAAGGCACCGGGCGGCTATCACAGCGCTCAGGAGTGGTTCGCCAAGACCCGCCGCCTGCACCTGCTCCAAGACCGGCTCGAACAACAGCGGGCCGATCATGAGGCCGGGCGTGTATGTGTCGTGCGCGGCGGCAAGAGGCTGCTGCGCAACCGACACAACCTGGACGCTGCCCAGCTCACCGCAGCCGAATGGCGTGAGCGGTGGCAGGCCGAGCGCCGGTTCCTCCAAGCTGATGGCGAATCCGGCAAGCGGTACGGCAACGAGACCATCCGCGTCACCCCAGAGGGCGAGGTCTCCATCAAGCTTCCGGCGCCGTTGGCGCACCTGGCCAACGCCTCACACGGTCGGTACATCCTCACGGGGAAGGTGTCGTTCCCGCACCGGGGCGACCAGTGGCGCGACCGGGTGAACGCAAACCGAGCCGTGGCCTACCATCCACGAAGACGTGCAGCGTGGACGCTGGTACCTGACCGCCTCCTGGACCATCCCACCGGTCAAGACCGTCCCGCTGGAGACCGCTCGTGCCGGTGGCCTGATCGGTGTGGACACCAACGCCGACCACCTGGCCGCCTGGAGACTCGACACCCACGGCAACCCCGTCGGCGAGCCCTGCCGATTCGAGTTCGACCTGTCTGGCAGCACGCAGCGCCGCGACGCCCAGATCCGGCATGCCCACGCTCGCCTGCTGCACTGGGCCAAACGGCACGGTCTGGCCATCGCGATCGAGAACCTCGACTTCGCAGCGGAGACGACCCGCGAGAAACACGGACGGCGCAAGCGGTTCCGCAACCTGATCTCCGGCATGCCCGTGGCCAAGCTCCGCAACCGGCTGGTGGCGATGGCGGCCGAACTCGGCATCACCATCGTCGCCGTCGACCCCGCCTACACCTCCAAATGGGGCGCCCAGCACTGGCAGCACCCCCTCACCAGCACCCGGCGCCCCGTCACCCGCCATCAGGCGGCAGCGGTGGCGATCGGACGACGCGCCCTGGGACACCCGATCCGGCGACGGACGGCACCGCCCTCTGCTCACCAGAGCGATGAGCAGAGGCATCGGACCGTCCAGGCCGCACCAGGTGCCCCACGGCGTGAGGAACCCCGCCCCCGCACCCCCGGACCACGACCACGAGCCGTGCCGCCTGGACGCGGAGTGAAAGCGGGCAACCAGGACGCCCAACACCGTTCGGAGCGTCCGGCTGAGCACACACAACTCATGCTCAGTCCGTAGAAACGGTACCTCGCGCTGCACTTCAGAGGTCGACCTGGGTGCCCATGACGACTGTGCGGGCCTCGGGCAGGCAGAAGTACTCCGCCGGGCTGGCGGCGTTGTGCGCCAGCGCCAGGAACAGCTTCTTCTGCCACCTGCGCATGCCGGGGTCGTCGGTGAGCCGCAGTGTTCCCCGGGACAGGAAGTACGACGCGTTTTCCGGGTCGATGTCGAGGAGTTCGGAGCGAGGCTCCTTGGACGCCGCCATGCGCAGAGCGGCGGGGATGTCCTGTTCGTCCTGGAAGCCGTACCGCACGGTGAGGTGGACGACGCCGTCGTCGTGGTAGCCGAGGTCGTCGATGGTGATCAGCTCCGCGACCGGGACGTGCGGCACGTTCTCCGAGGTCACCGAGACGATCACGACGTGCTCGTGCACGACGTGGTTGTGGTCGAGATTGGCCCGCAGGGCGAGCGGCGTGGTCTGCTTGCCCGGGTGGGGGAAGACCGCCGTGCCCGGCACCTTCGTCACCTTCTTCTCCCGGAGCTTCTCGATGAACTCCGGGAGCGGGCCCTCCTTGGCGTTGCGGCGGGCCGTGACGATCTCCCGGCCGCGCTCCCACGTCTTCATGACCGTGAAGACCGAGATCGCGATCAGTAGCGGCAGCCAGCCGCCGTGCGTGACCTTCGTCAGGTTCGCGGCGAAGTAGGTGACCTCCGCGCCGCCGATCACGACCGCGAAGACCACGAGCCGCCACGTGGGCCAGTTCCAGTGTGCCCGCGCGACCACCAGGAACAGCGCGGTGGTGATGATGAGGGTCCCGGTGACCGCCACGCCGTACGCCGTCGCCAGGTGCTCGGAGGATTCGAAGCCGAACATCAGCGCCAGCACGCCGGCGAACAGGATCCAGTTGACGGCGGGGACGTACACCTGCCCGATCTCCTGCGGCGAGGTGTGGCGGATCCGCAGGTACGGCAGGAAGCCGAGCCGCACGGCCTGCCGGGACACCGAGAACGCCCCGGTGATCACGGCCTGGGAGGCGATGACCGTGGCCGCCGTCGCGAGGATGACCATCGGCAGCCGCGCCCAGCCGGGCATGAGCAGGAAGAACGGGCTCGTCACGCTCTTGGAGTCCCGCAGGATCAGCGCGCCCTGGCCGAGGTAGTTCAGCGTCAGCGCCGGGAAGACCACGGCGAACCAGGCACGCCGGATCGGGCTGCGGCCGAAGTGGCCCATGTCGGCGTACAGCGCCTCGGCACCGGTGATCGTCAGCACCACGGCGCCCATCGCGATGAACGCGATGTACGGGTGGTCGACCACGAACGCGCCGGCGTACGTCGGCGACAGCCCGAGCAGGATGCCCGGTTTCCGGAGCACCTCGCCGAGACCCGCCACGCCGATCGCCAGGAACCAGATCACCATGACCGGCCCGAACATGGCGCCGACGCGGTGCGTCCCCCACCGTTGCGCCACGAACAGCAGCGCGACGATCGTCGCCGCGATCGGCAGGACCAGGTGGGAGATGCCGGGGGTGGACACCTTCAGGCCCTCCACCGCCGACAGCACCGAGATGGCCGGCGTGATCACGCTGTCGCCGTAGAACAGCGACGCGCCGAACACGCCGAGCGCCATCGCCACCGCCGCCTTGCCACGGACGTCGCCGAGGACGCGGCGCACCAGGGCGGCGAGCGCCATCACGCCGCCCTCGCCGTCGTTGTCGGCGCGCAGGATGAACGTCACGTACTTCACCGAGACGACCAGCGTGACCGACCAGAACACCATCGAGATCACGCCGTAGACGTCGCCGCTCGTGGGGCGCACCGCGCCGTTGTCGATGGAGAAGACGGTCTGGAGGGCGTACAGCGGGCTGGTGCCGATGTCGCCGTACACGACGCCCAGGGCGCCGAGCATCAGCGTCCAGAGTCCCGAGCGGTGCCCGGACCCGGACGGCTCGGATTCGGACGTGGCGTCCCGCAGCGCAGAATCGGTCATGAGGTCATAGTTCCTGACGAGCGCAAGGAACGTGCGCACCGGGGTCGGACGGCGGCGCGTCATCGCAGCTCGACGAGAGTGGCGAGGCGGATCCATGCGTCGATCCATGCTCCGGTCATGCGGTCCGCGTCCTCGCTTCGCAGCGCCGTCCCGAGCCCGGCGACCAGGTCGGCCGCGGTTCGCAGGCCGACGCGGCGCAGCCCGTGCGCCGCCTTCTCGACGCGGGTACGGACGCCGTCCGTGGCATGACGGAGCCCCCGGTGCGCCGCGTCGGCGCAGGCGGCGATGGCGTCGCCGAGCGCCGCGCCCAGTGGGTCCGCCTGCCGCCCGGCGTACGGGTCGAGCGCCGCACCGCCCGCGCCCGGCGCGAGGTCCGGCACGATCACGGCACCGCCCGCCATGACGGCTATCGGATCGAGGACGAGGGAGCCTCCGGTGCGGCGGACGGCGCCGCTGAGCAGGAGCGGGCCGGTCGCTTGCTCTTTCAGCACCTCGGCCAGGCTGTCGAGCGCCCCCGGACGGTACGGGCTGTAAACGGCGGACACGACGGCCGTCGCGCCGTTCGCATCGGCGATCACCGCCTCCAGCCGCTGGCCTCCGGGGTCGTAGCCGACCTCGTGGACCGCGACGGCCTCAACGACGCGGATCAGCTCGGCCTCGACCCGCGGCCGGATGAGGGCGGGAGGCAGCGCCGCCACCTCCCGGTCGAGCACCCGCAGGTCACGGACGAGAACGGAACCGGGTAGGTCCGTCCAGGCCGCTCCCACCGGCGTGACCGTCGTGCGGGACACCCGCCCGGCCGCGAGCCGGACGACGCGGCCGGCGCTGCGCGAAGCGTTCTCGGAGACGACGTTGGCGGCGGCGAGCGAGCGCAGCGTCGAACCGAGGATCCGGCGCGAGGCCAGGTCACCGCCGGTCAGAGCCTGTCCCTCGGCGACCTCCCAACGCCGTTTCAGCACGAGGACGACGCCGCTCTGGGCATGGGCGAGGAAGACGTCGGCGGTGCGCTCGTCCTCGGTGCCGCCGACCCGGCAGCCCAGCGCGGTGAGCCGGACCTGCCGCAGCGGCGTCTCGGCCGACTCGTCGGTGCCGAGGACCTGCGCGCGTGGCAGGCCGCCCGGGTGGCGGGAGGCACGATGCCGGGCATGGACCTCGGCCAGCAGCCAGGCGAGCGTCTCCGGGGCGTACCGGGCGGCCCGGTCCTGGTAGGCCGCCAGCTGCTCCGTCAGGTCGTCCAGGGCCGAGGCGGGCCAGTGCAGGTCGCGGGTGGTCAGCTCCCGGGACGCGCGGCGCAGCGCCGCGGGCTGGAGCGGCCCGGCGTGCACGGCGCCTTCGAGGAGGACCTCGTCCACGAGCCCGACCACGGCCTCCAGCCCCGAGCGCCCCGGACCGCCGCCGGGGCGGCCGCCAACGTCGACCCGTACGTCCTCCCCCCGCAGCCCTCGCTCGTCGGCCGCCCGGAACGCCCAGGCCGCGAGCGTGATCACCTCCCCTCGCAGCCCGGCCGCGGCGTCGGTGTGCACGTACCCGAGTTCGCCCGGCACGAGGAACCGGACCGTGCACGTGGGCAGTTCGACGGCCGCGACCGGGTCGGCGGGGGTGGGCCGGCGGATCCGCGCCGAATAGCCCGCCCGGTGTGTCCGCCGGGCCGCGGTCAGCGCCCGCTGCCCGAGGGCGCGGGCCAGCGCCTCATCGTCGAAGGCACCCGGTGACCACGGGGACCACGGCGGGCGGCCGGCGTTCATGGGAGGCCCGGCGGCTCCGGTGGAGTCGGCGGGCCCGGCGGCTCTGACCGGGTCGGCCGAGTCGGCCAGGGCGGGCTCCGCACCGTGGTTCGCCATTTGGGCCGGAGGGCCCGCCGCACCCGCACCGCCGACCGGAGCGGCCGGCTCAGTGCTCTCCCCCGCCTCCACGACCCGAGCGCCCGCCGCATCCGTCTCACCGGCCGCGGGATCCGGCACGTTCCTTTCACCGCCCGAGATGGCTCCCTTGCCAGGTGCGGTGCCCGCTGGTGCAGCCTCGCCGAATGCGGTGCTCTCCGCATCGGCCGCTCTTCCGCCTTCGGCCGCCTGCCGCTGGTATGCCAGGATCAGGCCGATCCGGTGACGGCAGACGCCGGTGGCGGCGCACGTACAGGATGCGCCCTCCAGCCCACCGCCGTCCGGGAGCAAGGCCTCGGCCCCGTCGGGGAAGCGGCCGTGAACGGCGCCGTCCGGGGCGACATCCACCGCGGGCGCGTTCCCGGCGTCGAGCTCCTTGGTGGCGCGCTTCACGAGCCCCCGGTTGGCGAGCGCGGCGAGCGCGTCGGGCGTCAGCGCGAGGAGGTCGGCGCGGATCATCGGCCGATCCTCTCGGCGACGAACTCCGCCAGCCGCCCCGGGGTCATCGCTCCGACCTGGGCGCCGACGGTGGCCAGGCGGCGCGCGAGATCCCGGTCGTAGGAGGGGTTCGCGTCCTCGTCCAGCGCGGCGAGGCCGAGCACCTGGGTGCCCTGTCCCACCATTCCGCGGACGGTACGGACCAGGCGGTGCTCGTCGCCTCCCTCATAGAAGTCGGTGACGACGGCGAGGATCGCCCGGCGCGGGTTCTCGATCAGCCCGGCACCGTACTCCACGGCGCGCGCGATGTCGGTGCCGCCACCGAGCTGGGCCTTGAGCAGCAGCTCGACCGGGTCCGTGACGTCGGAGGTGAGGTCGACGACGGCGGTGTCGAACGCGACGAGGTGGGTCTTGAGTCCGGGCAGGCCCCACAGGCAGGCGGCGGTCACGGCGGAGTGGATCACTGAGCCGACCATCGAACCGGACTGGTCGACGAGCAGGATCAGCTGCCACTGGTCGAGATGCCGTCGCGTCCGGGACAGGAAGCGGGGACGCTCGATGAGGATGCGCTTCTCCTCGGGCCGATAGTGGGCGAGGTTCGCCCGGATCGTGCCGTGGAAGTCGAAGTCGCGCGCCCGGGGCGCGCGGCTGGGCCGGCGGGACCGGGTGCCGTGGAACGCCTGGCGCACCTCCGTCGCCATCCGCCGCATCAGCTCGCGGACGACCTGTTCGACGAGACGCCGGGCCAGGGCGAGCACCTCGGGGTTCATCAGGTGCTTGGTGCGGAGGACCGCCCGTAGCAACGCCGGGTCTGGTTCGACGCGTTCGAGGACGTCGGGATCGGTGACCACCTCGTGGATCTCGTATCGTTCGACGGCGTCGCGTTCGAGCCGTTCGATGGTCTCCTTGGGGAACAGCCGGTGGACGTCATCGAGCCAGTCGACGGTGGTGACCACCGACGGCCCGGACCCGCCCTGCCGGTCCTCGGGCCGGAGCCCACCGCGGCGTACGCCACGGCGCTCCAGGTCCGGATCGCGGCCGTACAGCCAGTCCAGAGCGGCGTCGCGGGCGGCCGCGTCGCCGGCCGGCGCGCCGGTGTGACGCTCGGCGGGCGCGCCCAGGATGAGCCGCCAGCGCTCGAGGTCCGGGTCGGGCTCGGTCACGCCGGTTCCCTTCCTGTGATGAGACCCTCCGCGGTGAGCAGCCGGTCCACTCTGTCCTCCAGGTCCATCCCCGCCGCGATCACCAGCGGATCGGCCGGTGTCCGCAGCAGCGCCCGAGCCGAGTCGCGTACGCCCCGACGGTCGAGGAGGCGCCGGGCGATCATCTCCCGCTCGCGCGGCGGGAAGAACTCGAAGGCCTGTCGCAGGGCGGGCAGGGCCACCAGGAAGTCGCGTTCGGGCAGCCCGCTGATCAGCTCGTCCAGTGTGCCGAGCAGACCGGGGCCGCCAGGTCCGGTCTGCGATGTCCCCGGCCCGGGTTCTCCCCGCGCCTCAACGTCTCCCGCCGAGAGGGTGTCCTCTCCGGACTCGTCGGCCAGCACCTCGTCACGGGCCAGGGCGAACAGGCCGGCCAGCCAGTCGCCCAGGGTCTTCGGAGCGGCGACGCCGTGTACGGCACGGACCGGGTCGGCCGTGCCGCCGAGGCGCCAGGCGAGGCCGAAGGCCGCACCGCGCAGGTCCGGCGGCGCGTCGGTGCTCGCGCTCACCCGTCCGGCCACGCCGAGTGCGGCGTCCCGGTCGAGGCCGAGCGGGCCGCCGGCGTGCAGCAGCGCGTCCCGTGTCGCGGCGAGCGCGTGGAGACGCTCCAGGTCGGCGGGAGCGGGGCCGCCGCGGACGCTCTCGACGAGCCACAGAACGCGGCCGACGCATTCGCCGATGACGGTGCCGAACAGGAGGCTTCCCGCGGTGCCGAGAAGCCGGTCGTGCCGCCACAGGCCGAGGACGGTGCCCAGCACCCGGCCGAGAGCTCCGACCTCACTCGCGGCCGCGATCCCGGCTGCGAGGGTCCCGGCGATCCGCTCCGACCGATCGGCCTGGCCGCAGAGTGCGGCGTCGAACAGCACTGCGCCGAGCCTCCCGATGTCGGCCCCCGCCTCGGCGGTCTGCTCCTCCAGCACGGCCCCTGCCGCGTCGGCGAGCGTGGCGCCGTACGCACCCGCCTCGATCAGGGCGGGGATCCGATGCTCGCCGGGCGACAGCGTCCACCGCTCTTCGGCCATCGGCTCGGTGCCGGCGGCCTGCCCGGATTCGCGGTCGACGCCGGGAATGCCAAGCACCCGCATCCGATGTAGGACGCGGCTGCGGAGCAGGTCGCGGTCGCCGGTCAGGCGGAGGACGACTGTGCCTTCGCCGTCGAGCCCGAGGCGTTCGAGCTCGGCGGTCACGTCGTGCAGGAGTGGCGGCGCGGGCGTGCCGGAATGCAGGCGTCCGACGCGGTCCCCGCTCAGCGCGGTGACCATCGCGGCAACGGCCGGATGCGCGCCCGGGGCGAGGGGACCCCGGGCCGTCCACGGGAGCGGGTGCTCCAGGTCGTCGGCGACGAGCGCGGCGACCAGGCCGTCGAGCAGGTCGGTGCGCGCGGGGACGCGGTGGCCGCGCAGCCGGGCCAGCCCGTCGGTGAGCGTACGGGCGGCGATGAGGTCGGCGGTCGAGACCGGCTGCCGCCGTCGGCGGAGCCGGGTGACGACGATCTCGGTGAGCGCGGCGGCGGCGCGCTCGGGCCCGCTCTCCCACAGCCGCTGGTAGTACTCCGGCGACGGCATGCCGGACTGGTAGCCGGTGAAGGAGTCCAGCCGCTGGAAGGAGTACGGCACCAGGTAGCTGCCGCCGACCGCGCCCTCGGGCGGCCGCGGCACCTCAGGCCATTCCTCGGCGGGGTCGCCCCGCTCGGCGAGCGCGCGCAGTGCCGGCCGGTGGAAGCCGCCGGTGACGACCACGACCGGGCGCTCCCCCGCGTCGGCGGCCGCCGCGCGGATCCAGCGCGCCATGTAGGACTCGCGCGCCGTGTCGTCCGGTCCGGCCGCCGACTCACCGCGCACGAGGTCGAAGTAGGTCGCGAGCCGTTCCGCCAGGTCGTCGCCGGGCTCCACCTCGAACAGGTGGTCCCAGAGCGCGTCGGTGTTGTCGACGGCGAAGGACCGGCAGAGCCTGCGCGTCACCTCGGCGTACCGCTCCTCGGCGTCGGCGTACCGGTTGCGCCGGTCGGCGAAGGCGGGGTGCCAGGCGGGCAGGTCGATGAACCGCACCCGCGCCCCGCAGTCCCGGCCCGCGGTCAGCGCCACCCACTCCGGGGAGTACGCGCAGAACGGCGTCCACGAGGCGTGCGTCCGCGACGCGTCCCGGTAGTGGCTGAAGATCGCGACCGGCAGGTCATGCCCGAGGAGCAGTTCGTCGATCCGGTCACCGAAGTCGGCCGGCCCCTCTATCAGGACGTACGCCGGCCGCAGCCGTTCGATGGTCCGGGCGACCAGCCGCGCGCACGCGGGGCTGTGGTGCCGGACCCCGACAAACGTGACCGCCATCAGCCGGGCAGCAGGTGACGGGCGCCGTGCAGGGCCTTCCACTGGCGGCCCTTACGGTGCGGCGCCTCCTGCTCGAGGTAGCGGCGCAGCCGGGCGAGGTCGTCGGGGTCGTCCTTGGCCGCGGTGCCGGCCAGGCACTCGACGATGTCGGCGGGGGTGCCCGCCTCGCCGCGCAGGAACCAGCCACGAATGCCGACGGCGTGCGCGACGGACACCGCCTCGGCCGTGCTCATCACCGTCGACGGCCGGTCCATGGCCCGGCCGGTCTCGGTCGTCCCCGAGCGCAGCTCGCGGAAGGTCGCCACGAGCACCTCGAGCACGTCGCGGCGCGGCGGCACGCCCACCCCCGACTGCTCCAGCAGCCGGGTGGCCTCCGCCTCCACGAGGTCGAGCTCCGTGGCGAAGTCGGCGATCGGGAACACCGTCTCGAAGTTGAACCGGCGCTTGAGCGCGGCGCTCATCTCGTTCACGCCGCGGTCGCGGGTGTTGGCGGTGGCGATGATGTTGAACCCCTCGCGGGCGAACACCATGGCGTCCGGACCAGCCAGCTCGGGAACGGCGAGGACCCGGTCGGACAGCGGGGACAGCAGGGAGTCCTGCACCTCCAGCGGGCAACGGGTGATCTCTTCGAAGCGCACGACCTTGCCCTCGGCCATGCCGCGCAGCAGCGGCGCGGGCACCAGCGACCGGGTGGACGGCCCCTCGGACACCAGCAGCGCGTAGTTCCAGGAGTACTTGATCTGGTCCTCGGTGGTGGCCGCACCGCCCTGGATCGTCAGCGTGGAGTCGCCGCTCACGGCCGCGGCGACCAGCTCGGACAGCAGCGACTTGGCGGTGCCGGGCTCGCCGACCAGCATGAGGCCCCGGCTCGTGGCAAGGGCGACGAGCGCACGGTCGATCAGCGACGGGTCGCCGACGAACTTGCGCCGGATGCCGCGGTCGTCGTCGCCGACGATGAACCGGCGGGCCGCCTCCAGGCTGAGCGCCCAGCCCGGCGGTCGCGGCGCGGTGTCGGTCTCCCGTAGGCGTTCGAGCTCGTCGGCGAACCTGATCTCGGCCGGCGGCCGCTGCAGCGTCTCTTCGGTGTTCGTGCTCATCGGACCGCCGCCTCGGTCAGCTCGGTGAGGTCGGCGAGCAGCTCTGAGGCGGTCATCGGGTCGAGCTCGCCGAACCGATGCGTGGTGCCGCGGCTCGGCCAGTAGTCCTGCGGCACGTCGGCCAGCCAGACGACGTCGAGCTTCTGCTCGGGCAGCATGTCGATCGCGCCGACCGCGATGCCCGGGTCCAGGTCGATCACGACGTGCCGGCCGTCGGGGAACTGTTTGGAGATGAAGCGCTCGACGCCGGCGTCCTGCGGCTCGCTGCGCCGCCAGCCGCGGCGCTCCAGCCCCAGGACCTTACCGACGGGCACGGTGACGCCCTCGAAACGCGCCAGCCGGCCCTCGGCCGCCTCGTCGTCGGTGAGCCGGTGCACGGCCCGGCCGAGCTGCGGAAACGGCTGCAGGATCTCGTAGTCGGCCAACACCTCCGCCCACGCCTCCAGGTCGTCGCCCAGGTCGAGCGGATGGACGAGGCCGATGCACGCGGAGTCCGGGAGGGCCGGCACGTCGTCGGAGACGTCGGCGAAGGTGCGGTCCTCCGCGATCCGGAACGTCGTTGTACGGCCGTCGGCCTCCGTCGCCCACACCAGCCGGCGCGCGATGTGCCACACGAGCGGGTGAGAGACGAAGAACTCACCGAACTCGGCCATGGACCAGCGGCGGCGCGTGACCATCGCGGCCTCCAGGCGCCTGATCTGGTCGGCCGCGACCGTGCGCACGTCCTTCTTCAACGCGGCGAAGCGTTTGTACGCGGCGGCGGCCACGTCGGGGTCGTCCTTGACGCCGGGCTTGGGGAGGCTCGCGCGGCGCTTGCCGCCCTCGTCGGTCACGAACGGTTTGAGCTGCTCATCGAAGCCCACGACGAACCGGCGGGGCCCGTAGTCGAGGATCATGCTGCCGTCGGCGGTCAGGCCGAAGTCGGGGACGAGCCGGTCGGCCAACTGCTCGGAGGTCAGCTCCAGCTGCGCGGCGACCTGCTGGATCTTCTCCTGCGCACGCGCCTTCAGGCCCTTGAACTTCACCTTCTGCGCGATGCCGTGCAGATGCATCAGCGCGACGTCGGTGCCGATGGCCGCGAGCACGTCGAGCCCGGTCACCGCCTTGCTGTGACCGCCCTCGCCGGGCCAGGCACGGATCACCGGGGTGAGCCGGCGTACGGTCTCGTCGTCGCCGACAGCGCCGAGCTGGGTCAGCGCCCACCCGTCCTTGGCCGGCGTGCCGGCGGCCTGCCAGCGTTCGAACACCGCCCAGGAGAACGCGGTCAGGGACCCTGGGTCGCACAGCCCACGGACGATGTCGAGCCCCGCGTACGCCTCCTCGAGCCGGGAGATCGCGAGCATGGTGAGCAGGTGGCCGGTGGCCTCGGTCGGAAGGGCCGTCGCGCGGTCGCGCAGCAGCACCTGCGGGAGAGCGGCCGGGTCCGCCCAGCCGCCGATCT
Source organism: Actinoallomurus sp. NPDC050550 (assembly GCF_040655075.1). Taxonomy (NCBI): domain Bacteria; kingdom Bacillati; phylum Actinomycetota; class Actinomycetes; order Streptosporangiales; family Thermomonosporaceae; genus Actinoallomurus; species Actinoallomurus sp. NPDC050550. Next base: position 56,876 of record NZ_JBFAJC010000053.1, read on the forward strand.
TCGGCATCCGGGCGGGCAGCACCTCGAGCGGGTCGGCGGCCAGCAGCGTCTCCACCGCCTGGGCCGCGTCGTCGCCGTACGCCCGCGCGGACGCCACGACCTCCTCGGCGCCGTGCCGCGAGGCGAGCAGCCGCAGCGCGCCCTCGGCGGCGCTCCGGTCCGGGCCGGCCTTGCCGAGCGCGGCGGGCACCAGGTGGGGAACCGCGCTCACCCCGTGCCGCCCGAACCAGGCGAGCGCGTGCCTGCGGGCCGTCTTGAGGCGCATCAGCCACTCGGCCGTCAGCAGTGCCGCCTCCGTGTCCAGGAACGGCAGCAGGGCCCCGCCGGCGTTGGCGGGCTCCGACCGGGCGACGTGAAGCGCGACGGGCAGGGCGTCGAGCTCGAATCGCGCGGCGACCGGCCGCATCCACTCCGCGGCCTCCCACATGTCCCTCGGCCTCCAGCCCGCCACCAGCGGCCGGACCTGTTCCTCGGGCCCGTCCACGAAGAGGCCGGCCTGGCTATACCAGGCCAGCTCTCCCTTGCGGAACTGCGCGACCGCCTTCGCCCAGTCGGTCTCCTCAGGAGCGCGCCAGTAGGCCGCCGGCGCCTTGCGCCAGGTCTCGCGCTCGCCGGGCGCCCAGTCGGCGCGCCGCTCGGCCGGCGGCGTCAGACCCTCGATGACCACCGGTTTCACGGCCTTGCGCCTGCGGGTCCACGGTGGCGTGACCAGCACCGGCGGCAGTGCCTCCGCCGGTGCGTCGGGGACCTGCGCCATGGCGGCGCGGATCGACTCGACGACGGCGCGGGCCTCGGCCGGCAGGACGGCGGCGGTGAACTCGGCGTTGGTCCGCACGTGGCCACGCAGGAGCTCCCCGGCCAGGACGGCGGACCGGGACGTGCCCCGGGACGCCGGGGCCAGCAGCCGCAGCGCCCGCACCGGAAAGCGCCGCATGGCGGTCAGCATGGCCGGCTGGACGAACTTCTGGTCGAGGCGGTCCACCATGGCCAGGAACGCCTCGTCGGCGGGCAGCAGCACGAGTGCGTCGAGCACCAGCCTGCGGTGGTCGCTGCTCGCATCCTGGTCGTCCAGCACGCCGGCCAGCATTGGGGCGGCCGCCGGGCCGACGCCCTCGAGAAGGGTTCCGATGATCCCGACGGAACGCTCCTGCCAGCCGAGGGACAGCCGCCCGCCGAGCAGGTCGAGCTGGTGGGCGGAACCCAGTGCGCACAACAGCATCCACTGGTTGTGGAAGAGCGACCATTCCGTGTCGCTCGGCGGGTTGGCGCAGCAGTCGTCCACCCAGTCCTGCCGGGTCGGCACGAGATAGGAGACCGCCACCCGCTGCATCGGGGTCCCGCGGTAGCCCGCGAGACGCTCGACGGCCTCCGCGTACTCATCGTCGGAGGCAGCCGCAAGACTCGCCCGAAGCGGGCGCCCCAGCGACGCCCACCAGGCGTGGGAACGGTCACCGGTCAGGGCGTACCGCACGCACCGCCGCTCGTCCCGGCTGGAGAACTCCGCGCGGAGGGTGCTCAGCTCGGCGAACGCGCACGCGGCGGAGGCGACGCCGTGCTCGGCGATCCAGGTGCCGGCGAACGGCAAGGGCTTCGCCGTCCGGATCGCCGCCAGGGCCGTCGCGACCACGGCCGCGCCCTCGGGCGTCACGGAGCCGCGCAGGTAGGCGAGCCCCCGGTCGGCCGCATCGGGGTCGGTCTTCCCGTCGAGAAGCACCTTCTCGATCTCGGACCTCAGCTCCAGCGTCAGCCCATCGCCGGTTTCGGGAGCTGCGGGCGGCCCCGCGCTCAGACCACCGCGTCGTGGGTGCAGCTGCGGGCGCCAGGCGTCCGGGAGTACGAATGCGTCCTCATCGGGCAGCTCGGGGGAGGTCTCCATGCCGCGAAACCGTAGGGCAGCCCGCCGACAATCCGCTGCGTCTTTGGGATCTTCCGATCGTCACGAAGACGAGGCCAGGATGTGGGCGAGGTCACGGGTCGCCGGATAGAGCCGCCGGTACTGCTCGTACAGCCGGTCGTAACGAGGCCGGACGGCCGGGTCCGGCTCGACCCGCTCGCGTACCGGGTTCCAGTCGTCGATCGACGGATCGGCGACCGCGCTCGCGGCGAGAAACGCCGCGCCGTAGCACGCTCCGATCGTGACTGCCCGGATCTCCTGCTCCAGCCCGGTGACGTCGGAGACGACGCGGGTCCACAGGCCGCCGCGCGTGCCGCCGCCGACGGCGACGATCCGGCGGACGTCGCCGCCCGCCGCGCGCATCGCCTCGACGTTGTGCCGCACGCCGAACGCGGTCGCCTCCAGAGCGGCGCGGTACAGATCGCCCCGCGTGTGCTCGACGGTCAGTCCCGCGATCACACCGCGCGCGTGCGGGTCGGCGATCGGGGTCCGTTCGCCGGCGAAGTACGGCAGCATGAGCAGGCCGCGCGCACCGGGGCCGGACGTCTCGGCCTCGGCGAGCAGGGTGGCGTGGTCCGGGGAGCCGAACAGTTCCCGCAGCCACTCGGTGATCATCCCGGAGGTCGCCATCCCGCCGGCGAGGTTGCGGGTGCCCGGCAGCGCGCCGACGGTGCTCCACAGCTCGGGGACGAGTAGCCGGTCGGGCACGGTGTTGATGAGGAACATCGTGCTGCCGTACATCAGCATGAGGTCGCCGACGCCCTGCGCGCCCACGCTGAGGGCCTCGGACCACGCGTCGATCGTGCCGGTGATCACCGGAATCCCGGCCGGCAGGCCGGTCGCGGCCGCCGCGTCGGCGGTGACCTGCCCGGCGACGTCGCCGGGCCAGCGCAGCGGCGGCAGTTCGATCCCGGGCGCGACGCGCTCGGCCCACGGCCGGTACCACTCCTGCGCGACCGAGTCGTACAGCGGCACGGCCTGGCTCGCGGAGTGGTGGTCGAGGACGTACGCGCCGGTGAGCCGGTTCGCCAGATAGGACGCGGGCATGTACAGCCGCCGCGCCCGCGCCGCGACCTCCGGCTCGTGCTCGGCGACCCAGGCGATCTTCGGGCCGACCGCCTGCGTGGACAGCAGGGAGCCGCAGCGCCGCAGGACGTCCTCGCGGCCCAGCTCGGCGTCGAGGCGGGCGATCTGCGCGGTGGCGCGGGTGTCGACGCCGTACAGGATCGCCGGGCGCAGCGGCGTGTCCGTCTCGTCGGCCAGGAGCACGCACGGGCCCATGCCGCTGACGCCGACGGCCGTGACCGGGTCGCCGGTGCCGGCCAGCTCGCGGGAGATCGAGACGAACTCCTCCCACCAGATCCGGGCGTCCATCTCGACGTGCCCCGGGCCGGGACGCTCCACCGCGTGCGGGCGCACGGCGGTGGCGAGCACCGTCCCGTCCTCCCCGACCAGCACGCCCTTGGTCCCGGACGTGCCCACGTCGACGCCCAGATACGTCATGCCCGTCCTCCGGTGTCACCCCGGCGAGGGAGGTGCTCGGCGATCACTATTGGTCCACCAGTGCCGGCAGCTCGCGCAGTGAGGCGATCTCGTACCCGGGACTCGGGTCGTCGGCGCCACGCGCCACGCCGGCCCGGTTGAGCCAGACGCCGGCGCCCAGCCGTGCGTTGCGGGCGCCGCCGACATCGGTGGTGAGGTTGTCGCCGACATGCCACACGGACCGCGGTTCGACGTCCAACCGGCGGATCGCGAGGTCGAAGATCGCCTTATCCGGCTTGGCGACGCCGACCTCGGCGGATACGACGATCAGGTCGAAGTGGCGGTCGAGCCCCGTCGCCGCCAGCTTGTCCCGCTGGGCGTCGACCGGGCCGTTGGTGACGACGGCGAGCGTGTCGACGCGCTCCCGCAGGGCGGCGAGGACGTCCGTCACGTCGTCGAACAGCCGGTAACTGCGGTTCCGATCGCGTACGTAGAGGTCGAGCGCCCGTCCGGCCAGAGCGTCGCTCTCGTGCCCGCACTCGGCGAGCGCCCGCTGCCAGATCTCTCGCCAGATGGAGCGAGCGTCCGAGGCTCCGCTGGGCGAACGCGCGATGGTCGCCTCCGTCGCCCGCAGATGGGCGTCGTAGGCGTGGGTGTACGCGTCGAACAGGCGGTCCGGGCGGAGCTCCGGAACGTCCGTCTCCAGCGCGGCGCAGACCCGCCGAACCGTCGCCGTCCAGGCAGCGCGGTCGTAGTCGACGAGCGTGTCGTCGAGATCGAAGAAGATCGCCCGTACCGACCGCATGACGGCATCCTATCGACGGCGGCACCCGAAGATCGGATCCGTCCGGTGGCCGTCCGCGCGCCGGTCCGGGAACCCGACCGGCACGGCGCCGGCGAGCCGGCAGCCCGGGTCACCGCACGCGATGCGTGACCACGCCCAACCATGCGAAAGCCCCGAAATCCCGTTCATGATCGTGTACTTTCCGTAACCAACACGAAAAGGTCATCACCGGGGTTTCGAAACAGGGGTCAGGCATGTCTTCGTCGGCCGGCGGCTTCCAGAGGGCGATCGACAAATGGCAGGAAGGCGATCTGGACGGCGCCACGGCGCTGCTACGGGAGATCGTGGTCTCGGCCGACGACACCGTCGTCCCCGAGGCGTCGCACACTCTCGGACGTCTCCTCCAGGAACGCGGTGATCTGGACGGCGCACGGGCCGCCCACCGGTCGGTGATCGCCACCGGACATCCGGTGTTCGCGCAACGCTCGGCGATCGCCCTCGGCATGACGCTGACGGACGAGGAGCAGTGGGCACTCGCCTACCGGCCGCTGCGGATCGCCTCCTCCGGCGCCGACGCCGAGATCGCGGTGATGGCCGACATCCTCTTGGTCCGCGTTCTGCGCATGCTGGGCGACCTGACCGGGTCGGCGGAGACGCTGGAACGGGTCAGGGGCGGCGACGGCCCGGACGTCGCCGAGCTCACGGAGGGACTCGAGGCCGCTCAGTGGCCGGAGGACGGCGGCGAGCGTGAGCGCCAGGCCTGGGCGGCGTACGAGGCGATCGCCGCTCTCCTGGACGAGGGCGAGACCGACCACGAGGTCATCGTGACCGGGCTGAACGCGATGCTGTCCCACGGCATCCCGGAGCTGTGCTCACGGGCGTCCTTCCGACTGTACACGATCTACGCCGACCGAGGCGAGTTCGAGGAGTGCCGCCGGGTGATGGAGCACGCGATCGCGGTCGGTGATCCGGCCGAGCGCGGCATGGCCGAGAAGCTGCTCGGCGCGGCACTGTTCGACCTCGGAGAGTACGGGGAGGCCCGGGACGCCTACCGGCGCGCCGCCGAGGACCATCGCCCGGAGGTCCGGCTCGACGCGCTCATCCAGGAGTCGAAGTTCACCCGGGAACTCGGTGACGAGGAGGGGTCGCGGGCCGTCCTGTGGCGCGTGGTCGAGTCCGGCCATCCGCGGTTCGCCGTGGAGGCGCGGGCCTGCCTCGGACAGGTGTACGCCGAGGCGGGCGAGGTCGAGCAGGCCATCGCCTGCTGGCGGGTGGTCCTCGCGACCGACTCCGATTTTCACCTGGGCGCCGTCCACTTCCTCGGAACGCTGCTGCACGGACTACCGGACGACGACCCCCGGCGAGAAGAGATCCTCGCGCTGCTGGGCCAGGCGGCCGACCTCGACGATCCCGACGTGGCCTTCCAGGCCCGACTGATCATGACGCAGACCGAAGCGGCCGTCCGGGGACCGGACGAGGACCTCGAGCAGGCCGTGGACGACTGCGACACCGCGCTCGAACGGCTGCGCGACGGCGACCCGCACGCGGCCCGTGCCCTGCTACGGCGGGTGGTGGACGCGGAGATCGCGGGGCCGTCCGAGCGTGCCTCCCGCATGCTGGCCCTGCTCGAGGTGGGGGCCGGCGACCCCGAGCAGGCCGACGAACTGCTCGAGCACGTCGCCGACGGCTCGGCCTTCGCGGAGGGCTTCGCCGCCGCGGTCGACCGGCAGCTGATCGCCTCCGGCGGAGACGCGGTGCATCCGGTGCTCAGCGCCATCGTCGACTACCAGCGGCTCGGCCGCGAGGCGGGCGTCGCACGCCACCAGGAGTGCGCCGAGCACGCCGATCCGGCCGTGGCCGCGCTGGGCAAGAGCATGCTGGCGCAGGTGTACGTGTCGTTCGGGGTGCCCCGCTCCCAATGCGTCGAGCTACTCGACGAGGCCGCGGCGGCCGGTGATCCGTTCGCGCTCTCCCACGCTTCCGTCCTCGCCTGGATCGTCCGCCCCGACGACGAGACCGACGAGGTGATCGAGCTGCTGCGCCGCGCCCGCGCCGAGGGACACCCCGCGCTGGCGCCATGGGTGTGCCAGGCGCTCGGCGTGGCCCTCGAAGGACGCGACCGGCCGGGCGACCTCGACGACGCGCTGAGCGCCTACGAGGCGGTCGCCGATTCGGGGCACCCGGGCCTGCGCTCCGAGGCCGAGGCGAAGCTGCTCCAGATCCTGGAAGGGCGGAACGACCTGGCCGGCGCGGCCGAGGTGCACGAGCGGATCACGGCCCGCGGCGACCGGCTCCAGGCGCCGCGCAGCGCCTGGCTGCTCGGCTTCACCCGGGTGCGCCTGGACGACTTCGACGCCGCGCGCGCCGCCTTCGCGCGAGTCCCCGCGGATCATCCGGAGGTCGCCGAGGACGGTGAGTTCGCCCGGCGGCTGCTCGACCGCGACTTCACGGGCGCCGCTGCCGCGCTGGGCGCCGTACGCGAGCGCGGCGAGGATCACCAGGTGTTCATGACCACCCGGCTCATGCTCGAGTCCGCGCACGCCTGGCAGCGGGCCGGGGACACCGCAGCCGCCGACGCCGCCCTGTCGTTGGCGGCTTCGGGCGGTCACCCCGACGGCGTTCAGGAGGCCGCGCTCTTCCTCGGCGTGCTCCGCAACGACGCGGGCGATCGCGCGGGTGCCGCCGAAGCGTTGGCCCACGCCGCGGCGGGCGACGACGAGCGTTGGGCCGGGCCCGCCGCCTCGTGGCTGGCCGGGGCGCGGCGCGACCTCGGCGACCTCGACGGCGCCGCCGCGGCCTACCGGCGGGCGCTCGACCTGATGGACGTCGACGACGAGGAACGCCCTGGGCTCGTCGAGCGCCTGACCCGGGTGCTGGTCTCCGCCGGCCGGGTGGCCGAGGCCCGGACGCTGCAGGTGGAGGAGGCCGGCGACGGCCCCCATGTGGACCTGGTGATCGGGACGGCGCTCGACACCCACGGTGATCTCGACGCCGCCGCCGCGCACTACGAGGCGGCGATCAGCGACGTGGACGGCGAGGTCGCCGCGACCGCGGGCGTCATGCTCGCCCGCCTGCTCGCGGGCAAGGGTGAGGCCGCGCGGGCGGCCGAGGTCGCCCGGCGCTCCATCTCCGCGTTCGAGCGGCTGGCGGAGGCGGGCGTGGACGCCGAGGAGAGCATCGCGACCGTGGCGTACGAGCTCGGCGGCTACCTGACCGAGGCCGGCGACGAGGAAGGCGCGCGCACCGCGTACGAGCGGGCCGCCGCGTCGGCCGACCCGGGCATCCGGATCCCGGCGAAGGAACGTCTCGGCACGGCGAGTCCCCGCGAACGCGCGTTGCTGCGACTGCGCGAGGACGACCGGGCGGGCGCCCTGACACTGTTCGCCGAGGAGTATGGCACGCCGGTACTCGCCGAACTGCACGTCGCGCTGGTGGAAGGCGAGACCGCGACCGCGCGATCGCTGGTCGAGCGCGCGGCGGGCACGGAGCATGCCGAGCGGGCGGTCGGCCTCGTCGTCACCGCCGTCCTGGACCGGCTCCGCGGCGGAACGGACGGGGCCACCGAACTGGCGGAGCCGGTGCTGGAGTTCGGCGGCCCCGAGCAGGTGGCCATCGTGTGCGACAACCTAGGTCACGCGTACGACCTCGCCGGTGACATCGACGCCGCGGTGGACATGCTGCGGCGGGGCGCGGATGTCGACCATCCGGCCGCGCTCGCCTGCCTGCGGCGGCTGCTCGGCCTGCTGGTCATGCGGGAGGAGCACGGTGCGGCCGAGACCGCCGCGCGGCGCGCGATGGACAGCGGCGATCCGGAGACGGTCACCATCGGTGTCTGGACGCTCGGCGACCTGGCCAAGGCCCGCGGCGACCTGAAGGAGGCCGCGGCGCGGTACCGCACGGCGATCGAGACCGCCGGGCCGGACACCGTCCCGTACCTCCGGCTGGAGCTCGGCAAGGTGCTGCGGGAGCTCGGCGAGACGGCGGCGGCGTATCGGGCACTGGAGGAGGTGCTGTCCTGCGACGACCCACAGCTCGTGCTGTTCGCGGGCGGCCACTTGGGGGTCTGGCTGGCCGACGAAGGACGGCTCGCGGGTGCCGCCGAAGCGCTCGGAGCCGCCGTGGCCGCCGGTACCCGGATCTCGGATCCGGATGAGGATTTCCGCGACCATCGCGACGGGGTGCTGAACAATCTGGCCTCCATCGCCCATGAGGCCAACCAGGCCGGCGACCACGCCGTGGCCGTTCGCGCGCTGCATCTGGCGGCGGTCGCGGCGCCCGAAGGCGCCCGGCGGATCGCCAAGGAGCAGGCGGCCGAGGCCGCCGAGCGCGGCGACCTGGACGCCGCACGTACCTATTACAAGGGTGCCGCCGCGTTCCCGCCGGACGGCGACCCCCGCATGCTCGTGGAGCTCGCCGAACTACTCGCCGAGCACGACGCGTCCGCCGAGGCCCGGGCGATCCTGGAACCGCTCGCCGCCTCCGAGGATCCGCGCGTCCGTCTCGCGGCCACGATGCGGCTGGTCGCGCTGCTCAACGCGGCCGGTGAGAACGACCGCGCTCTCGAGATCGCGGCACGCGCCGCCGGACAGGAGCCGCCCGTCTCCACGGGCGAGAACACCGGGCAGGAGACCTCCCGGCCGTCCGGCGCGACCGTGCCGAACCCCGATCGCGCCGAGGAACAGGCAGGCGCCCTGGAACGGGCCGACGAGCCCGAACAGGCCGGAAACCCGCAACCCGCCGGCGAGCCCGAACAGGCCGGTGATCCGCGATCGGCCGGCGACAGGGAACAGGTCGGCGGGCCCGAACAGGCCGGTCACGCGACGCCGCCCGCGCACACGGACGAAGGCCTCGAACGCCTGCGGGCCGGGCTGTTCGCGCTCGCGGAGGACTATGGCGGATCCGACGGGCCGGACGGCATCGACTCGATGCGCTGGCTGATGAGCAACCGGAGCGGCACCCCGGCCGCGGGCGCCGCGGGACGGCAGGTCATCCGTGCCGCCCGCGAGATGATGGACACCGACCCCGCCCAGGCCCGCGCGATGCTCGAGCTGGTCGTCGAGTACGGCGACCCGGCGGAGGTGGCCACGGCCTTCGACGACATCGGGGACATCCACCGCTACTACGAGGAGGACGTGGACGCGGCCCTCGCGGCCTACCGGAGGGGCTCCGAGGTCGATCACTCCGCCGCGCTGGTGCCGCTGCGCAGCCTGATTCTGACGCTGTCCGAGGTCGAAGACCATGACGGGGTCGTGGAGACCGCCCAGCGCGCTGTGACCAGTGGCGACCCGGAGACGACGGCGGTCGGCTACTGGCTGTGGGGCGACTCCCGGCTGGACCGCGGCGACGCCGACGCGGCGATCCGGCTGTACCGGCGGGGCATCGACATCGGCCACGAGGACGTCACCCCGCGTATCCGCATCAGCCTGGCCCGTACGCTGCGCGACCGAGGTGAGGGCCCGCAGGCCCGTGCCGAGATGGAGCGTGCGGCCGACGCCTCCGACCCGGCGGTGCGCGCCCGGGCCGGCAGCATCCTCGGCGCCTGGGCGTTCGAGGACGGCGACCTCGGTGCCTCGGCCGAGGCCTTCGGCCGCGTCGCCACCGCCCGGGTGGAGGCGGACGGCGGGGACGCGCCGGCCGAGCTCGTCGAGGCGGCGGCCGGCAACCTGTTCGTCGTCGCCAACAAGGCCGCCGCCGAGGGGAGGCATGGTGAGGCCATGCGGGCGCTGACCCTGGCCGCCCAGGCGGGCGAGGATCGGGAGGCGTTGGACGTGGTGCGCCGGCGCGCCACCGAGTGCGCCGAGGCCGATGACCGCGTGAGCGCCGCCATGTACGTGTACGGCGCGGCCGAGTTCGTGGGTCTCGGCCCCCGGCAGCGGATCGAGGTGGCCGACCTGTTCGTCGCCGCGGGTGAGCCGGCGAAGGCGCGGGAGGTGTACGAGCGGTACGTCGACCACCCCGACGCCGAGGTACGGCTGGTCGCGGCCGGCCGGCTGGTCCCGCTCCTGCGTCGCGAGGACGACACGGACGGCCTGGAGAACGTCGCCCGGCGGATCGCCGACGACTCCGCCGCGACCGGTCTCGACCAGGAGTCGCGGGCCTACCTGAGCAGCATTCTCGGCATGATCCAGGGCGAGCATGGCGACCAGGACGGGGCGCTGCGCACGCTCCGCGCCGCGACTGAGGACGGTGAGCCCGTCGCCCTGTACGCCCTCGGGGACGCGCTGGTCGACGCGGGTGAGTTCACGGAGGCCCGGGAGGTGCTGGCGCGGGTACCGGAGACGGAGTCCCAGATCGGGCCCCGCTCCCTCTTCCTCATCGGTCGGACGTACGACCGCGAGGACCCGAGCCGGGCACGCGAGTTCTACCTCCGCGTGCTCCGGGTGCCCGGCGGCCCCGACGAGACGTCTTCGGTGCTGGCCAAGATGTACTTGGGCGGGCTGGCCAAGGGAGACCGCGACTGGCCCGAGGCCCTGCGCTGGTACCAGCAGGTGATCGACTCCGGGGGCCGGACCGGGGACGTCAGCCAGGCGCCCATGGCGGCCGCGCACCTGGGTGAGCTCGCGTACTGGCTGAACGACCGCGACTCCGCGGTGCGTTTCTATGAGCTCACGCTGGCCACCGGCACCGAGAACCCCGCGCTGGTGGGCGAGGCCGCGTACCGCCTCGGCGAGATCCGGCACCGGGACGGCGACCGCGGGCCGGCGGTGCTCTCCCTCCAGCGCGCGATCGAGTCCGGCCACGCGGACTTCGCCGAGAAGGCGCGGGCACTGCTGAGCGAACTCGGCGAGGAGGTCTGATGTCGGCGTTCGTCCGGCCTCGGGCGACCGCGAGGGTCGCCTCCTGTTCGGGCGGGCTGAGGGCTCGCCGCCGCTGACCGAGCGAGCCCTGGTGAGGGAGAGGCGGGGGGGCCCGGGGGGGGGGGGCCGGCCCGCCCACCCGGGGGGGGGCCGCCGACAGGCCCGACCCCGCGCCCGCCCCCGGGGGGGGGGAGGGGGGGAGC